>NZ_JBBMFC010000016.1:0-83964 GCF_040096225.1 Hominiventricola aquisgranensis
AATTAATTATACCAAAAAATCGCTCAGACCTCACGGTCTGGGCGATTTTTCTGTCAGGGGAGTTTTTTTACAGCCCCAATAATTTACTGCTCACTATTTATTTGCTTTGCGTACTTCTTTTTTTGCTTCCATATTAGATACGACCATGGTACAAGCTGCATCACCGGTAATATTAACGGTTGTCCGACCCATATCGAAGATACGGTCGACACCTGCTACCAGCGCGATACCATCGATTGGAAGTCCAACAGAGGTCAGTACCATTGCCAGCATAACCATACCTGCTCCCGGTACACCTGCGGTTCCGATGGAAGCCAAAGTTGCGGTCAGGACAATGGTCAGCATCTGCGGCAGAGTCAGCTGAATACCATAGCAGGATGCGATAAAAATCGCACATACGCCCTGATAGATAGCAGTACCATCCATATTGATAGTTGCTCCCAGCGGAAGAACGAAGGAAGCGATCTCACGTTTTGCACCAAGCTTCTCGGTACAGCTTAAGTTGATCGGCAGAGTTCCCACAGAAGATGCACTGGAAAATGCAAACATGATCGCCGGCATCATTCCTTTGAAGAATTTCACAGGACTCATGCCGCCCAGTGTGCTGACTGTCAGAGAGTAAACAACCACTGCATGTACAAAATAGCAGATATAAGCAGCCAGCAGTACCATAGCCAGAGAACCGATGATGGTCGGACCATTGGATGCAATAACCGGGCACAGCAGGCAGAACACACCGATCGGTGATAACTTCAGGATCATTTCCATACATTTCATAAAGATCTCATTCAGATCGTTAAATGCATTTACCACACGGACATTTTTCTCACCCACCAGAATAATGGCAAAACCAAGAATAATAGCCATCACGATGACCTGAAGCATATTCGCCTCTACCATTGGAGAGATGAAGTTGGACGGAAAAATATTTACCAGCGTATCCATAAAGGAGGTTGCCTCTGCAGCCTCATAGGACAGATCCGTGGTTGCAACCACCGGGAACATTCCCTTGAACAGATTACCGCCAACCAGTCCGATGGTTACGGCAAATGCAGTAGTGCACAGATAAAAGACAACGGTTTTCAGTCCGATAGATCCGACTTTCCTGATATCACTCATGGAAATGATACCACACATGATGGAGAACAGAACAATCGGGCACACAATAAATTTGATCAGGTTCAGGAAGATCGTTCCGAACGGTTTAATATAGTTGGTTGCAAAATCTGCATAATTCTGCATCAGCAGACCTGCAATAATGGCCAGTACCAGTGCAATAAAGATCTGCATGGCCAGCGACATTTTCTTCTTTTCTTTCATGAGTATTTCCTCGCTTCCCTCTTGTAGTTTACATAATGAAAAAAAAGATGACATTACAAAATTATTTGAAATGTCATCTTCGTCATCACTAATATAGGATTATATCATGTTGATTTTATGGTTGCAAGATGGAATTCCATCCCATTTTATTTGGTTTTCAGCTCTGCTGTCAGGATCTCTTCTTTTCTATCCAAAATCTCATCAGAGAGAAGCTGCTTTTCCACATTTTCAAAGCCAAGCCGCTCGATGGTATTGGCAAAACGCTCACCCACATAGCCCTGGTCACGATACAGAAGGATTGCTTTCTCGATCACGTTCAGTGCCTCATCCTTGCTGGTAAAGATCTTGCCAAGTGCACGTCCCTGGGACACCTGTTTTCCCCAGCGTCCGCCGATATAGATCTTAAATCCATACTGACCATCCACGATAGAATCAAAACGGCAATGTCCAATGCAGCGACCGCAATGGTTACATTTCTCCTCATCTCTTACCAGAACACCATCGATCACCTTTGACGCACCAATCGGACAGGCTTCCTCAATAGCGCATTTTTTACAGCCCTTGCAAAGCTCTTTATGAAATTCCGGGATTCTCTGACCGATGATTCCCAGATCATTCAGGTTCGGTTTTACACAGTTATTCGGGCATCCACCTACTGCGATCTTGAATTTATGCGGCAATTTGATGTCATGATAAGCCACATAAAAACGATGATGAATCTCCTCAGAGATTCCAAAGGAATCCAGCAGACCATACTGACAGGTGGTTCCCTTACAGGACACGATCGGTCTTACCTTCGGACCGGTTCCTCCGGTGGTCAGTCCTTCTTTTGCGATAAACTCACGGAATGCTTCGATATTTTCATAAGGAATGCCCTGCACCTCCACAGTCAGTCTGGTGGTAAATGTCAGATTACCGTTTCCAAATTTTTCTGCGGCCTCTGCCAGGCATCTGTGCTGTGCCACAGTCACCTTTCCGTTCACAGTGATCACACGGGCGGAAAAGTTATCCGTTCCTTTGTTATTCAGAAATCCCAGACCCTTCAGGCGCTGCTCTTCCTCTTTGCTGATGGTTAATGCTGCCATGCTTGTCCTCCTTTATCTGCTTTGTATATTCATTTCGCCGCATCTTATGATTCCGGCTCACATATTGTCTCTATCATATCACTTGCCTATCTATTTGAAAAATGATAATATTTTATGAAAACAATAGGTTTTACCTATATATTGAGGAGGTTTTCCATGACGATCCGTCATCTTACGATTTTTCTTGCAGTTGCCGAATATGGCACCATGAGTGCTGCTGCGGAACACTTATATCTTTCTCAGCCAACGATCAGTCAGGCGATCCGGGAGTTGGAAAAGCATTACAATGGATTACTGTTTGAACGGTTAGGGAAGAAACTATACCTGACCGACCGTGGAACACTTCTGCTCCCTCAGGCCAGGGAACTTGTGAACCGGTTCACAGAAGTGGAAGAACTGATGTTGAACCAGGGGCAGACTTCCATTCTGAAGCTTGGAAGCACACTGACCGTCGGAACCTGTCTAACTCCCACCGTTATGCTGAAACTGGAAGAATCCACCCCCGGTCTGGAAGTCCATTCCTATGTAAGCAATACCTTAGAGATTGAACAGAAACTATTAAAATCTGAGCTGGATGCTGCGGTAGTAGAAGGCGAAATCCAATCTCCGGATCTGGTAGTGATCCCCATTATTGATGATTGTCTGGTTCTTGCCGCCGGAAAACACCACCCATTTTATGAACGCAACCTGATCTTTTCCGATGAACTGAACGGTCAACCCTTTGCTATGCGCGAAAAAGGCAGCGGCACCCGGCAGCTTTTTGAGAATTATGCTGATAAGCATAAGCTTCTTCTTAAAGTCACCTGGGAAGCCAACTGCCCCCGTACCATTTTAAATGCGGTTCTCTATAATAAAGTGCTGTCCGTCATGTCTCTGCGACTCATGCCTCATGAGATCCGACACCAACGACTTCGAATCTTCCACAACGAAGATCTGGAATGGAACCGCACCTTTAAGCTGGTCTACCATAAAAACAAATTTCTCACACCGGCCATCTACGAGCTGGAGAAAATTCTGTGGCAATATCAGTCGATCAAACTTCCGCCAGAATGCGGGATTCTGCGAAATCGAATCACTGATCCCTCTCCCGCAGCCGTTTAAGCCGATCACCGATCACCTTCTCATAACCAATGTCCGTGGGATGGTAGAATGTCTGTCCCACCAGTTCATCTGGCAGATACTGCTGCTTCACATAATGCTCTGGATAATCATGAGCATACTTATAGCCGATGCCATGTCCCAGCTTTTCTGCACCACCATAATGCTTATCCTGCAGATGAACCGGAACGGTGGTCGTAGTAGACTTCACCGCTGCCATGGCATCAAAGATTGCATTGCAGGCTGCATTGCTCTTAGGCGCACCTGCCACATAAGAAGCGGCCTGGGACAAGATGATCTGTGCTTCCGGCATACCGATCCGCTCCACTGCCTGAGCTGCTGCCACCGCCACCTGAATGGCCTGTGGATCTGCATTTCCCACATCCTCCGATGCGCAGATCATGATCCTGCGGGCAATAAATTTAATATCTTCCCCGGCATACAGCATTTTCGCCAGATAAAAGACCGCCGCATCCGGATCCGATCCCCTCATACTCTTGATAAATGCCGAGATCGTATCATAATGATTATCTCCGCCTTTGTCATAGCGGACCACTTTTTTCTGAATACACTGAGATGCCACCTCCAGCGTAATGTGGATCTTTCCATCCTCACTTTTCTCTGTAGTCAGAATTCCAAGCTCCAGCGCATTTAACGCATTTCTTGCATCTCCTCCGGCAATATCTGCCAGAAAATCCAGCGCATCCTCATCTGCCACCGCCTGGTAGGCACCCATGCCCTTTTCCATGTCAGTAAGTGCACGCTTCAGAAGTTGCTTGATATCCGCAGGTTCCAGTGCTTTCAGTTCAAAGACAATCGACCGGGACAGTAATGCGCCATTTACTTCAAAATACGGATTTTCGGTGGTGGCACCAATCAGGATCAATGTACCGTCCTCCACAAAAGGAAGCAGATAATCCTGCTGACTCTTATTAAACCGGTGGATCTCATCTACAAACAGGATCGTGTGTTTGCCGTACATGCCCAGATTGTCCTTTGCCTGACGCACCACATCCTCCATATCCTTTTTACCTGCCACCGTAGCATTGATCTGGGTAAACTCTGCCTTCGTTGTATGAGCGATCACCTTTGCAATGGTGGTCTTTCCGGTTCCAGGCGGGCCATAAAAGATCACAGATCCAAGCTTATCTGCCCGGATCGCACGATAAAGCAGCTTGTCCTTTCCTATAATATGCTGCTGTCCCACGATCTCTTCCAGTGTCTCCGGCCGCATACGCGATGCCAGCGGCGCTTCGGATTTCATGGTATTAGTTCTCATATAGTCAAATAAATCCATGGTATCTTTCCTTTCTGAGTTCCCTTTTCCCTGTCAGATATGGTACAATCCCTGTATACGATCAACCATAAGAAAAAAGGAGTATAACATCTATGCAATATCAGGCAGTTGTTTTTGACATGGACGGCGTTATCTTCGATACAGAACGTCTGGTCATCGAATTTTGGAAAGAAGTAGCTAAAAAACACAATATCCCAAATGTAGAACACACTTGCATTCAATGTCTTGGTACCAATCGTGTACGTACTCGGGAAATATTTCTGGAAAATTACGGTGCAGATTTTCCCTTTGATCCGTATCGTGCAGAAGTGACTGAGCTTTTTAATACTCACTATAAGGGTGTACCGCTTCCTACCAAACCCGGCATTCGTGAACTGTTAAACTATCTTCAGGAACAGGACATCAAAGTCGGTCTTGCCTCCTCCACGGCCCAGCATCTGGTGCGTGATGAGATCGGCACTGCAGGACTTCTTCCCTATTTTCAGACACTGGTCTGCGGAGATATGGTGGAACACAGTAAACCAGCTCCTGATATTTTTCTGAAGGCCTGCGAAATTCTTAACGCAGACCCCACAAAGTCCATTGCCATTGAGGATTCTTTTAACGGCATCCGTTCTGCTCACTGCGCAGGCATGACTCCGATCATGGTTCCTGACCAGGTACAGCCGACAGATGAGATCCGCACACTTGCCTTTCATGTCATGCCAAGTCTTCTCGATGTATTAAACTGGCTGAAAACTCTCGCATAAGTGTATTATACTGATTTTCAGAAATGGATACAAGCATTACTCCAGATTCAGTTTGTTGGTCAACACATACTCCGTGATCACATGGTATACAGCTACCTGTATTCCATTTATCACCAGCATGATCAGCATATACAGGGTGATGATCAATCCTGCATTACCCGCCGTGATATTCACCAGATTATCCGGTAATATGTTCGTGACGATCATGGTGCCGATATTAGTGATGGTACTCACAGCCATATTTAAGCCAATATAAGCCAGAAATGATCCTGCTACCCGATGACCCTCCATCAACTGACCCAGAGACATAGATGCATAGAGCATATAGATTCCGCAGATGCTTGTGACGATCAGGAACAGGATTCCAAGCACGATCAGAACACCTGTGTAAGCACCAAGCTCTCCTGTCATTGATCTCCATATTACACTGAACGTATATCCCATACTGTAAAAGATCTCCTTGGAGATGCCAAGGAACAGGATCAGGCAGGAAAGTGCCGCAATCAGACCACTGATCAGATTTACAATGGCCGCCACGATCACCTTGGATACGATGAGCTGCCATACTTCCACCGGAAGGGTAAATGCCAGATAACCTTCTTCTTTCAGAAGACCGTTCCAGAATCTGCGGATCACCAGGATCAGTGTCATGATCATCATGCCGACGATCACTGCCACAAAAAGGACTGCAAGGATTCCAAGCAGGATCGGACCTATATATTCAGAAAATACATTCATAAGCGGTCCGTCTGCTACCGAAAGCAGATGAATGGTTGCGCTCAGCATTACTGCGATGACCGGTGCCACGATCCAGACCGGAATAAACACGCGGATCAGAGATTTGATATCATATTTCACCAGCTTACTTAACATTCCACTCACCTCCCTCAAATGGTACTGCCCGAAATTCCTGTCGGAACAGTTCATCTACGGACATGCCTTCTTTTTCGCGGATATCATCCACCTGTTCCTGGCGAACGATCTGTCCGTCCTTTAAAAATACGACTTCATCCAGCACCCGCTCCACATCTGCGATCAGATGGGTAGAGATCAGTACTGTGCCGTCCGGATTGTAATTATTCAAAATGGTTGACAGGATGAAATCTCTGGCTGCCGGGTCCACACCGGCGATGGGCTCGTCGAGAAGATACAGTTTTGCCTGTCTGCTCATGACCAGTACCAACTGAACTTTCTCTTTATTTCCTTTTGACAGGGTCTTCATCTTCAACTTGGTATCAATTCCCAGTTCCTGACACATCTTTTCCGCCCGTGCCCGGTCAAAATCCTCATAAAAATCTTCAAACAGCTCCAGCAGATCTGTAATCTTCATCCAGTCTGCAAAATAAGGCTTGTCCGGAAGATAACTGATCACTGATTTGGTATGTATGCCCGGCTCCTCCCCGTCAATGGTCACCATTCCCTGATCCGGCTTCAAAAGTCCGTTCAGGATCTTGATCAAGGTTGTCTTACCGGATCCATTGGGTCCTAACAGACCCACAATCTTTCCACTTTCCAGTCTCAGATTCACACCGCAAAGAGCTTCTTTTCTGCCGTATCTCTTGTGCAGATCCTGACACTGTATCAATATCTCACTCATTCTTTCATGCTCCTTTCCAAAAGCTGTACTGCCTGTTCTTTGCTGTAACCGAGCTCTGCAGTTGCCTCAAAGAACTGATCGATAATATTTCCTGCAAGTCTGGATCGCATGGCTTCCAGCACGCCTTCATCTTCCGTCACGGTTCTCCCGATTGTCCGGTTCGGTATACTTAAGCCTTCCCCGTCCAACGCGGCCAATGCCCGCTGCATGGTATTGGGATTCACACCTGCTTCTGCAGCCAGGTCACGCACTGTTGGAAGTTTTTCTCCGGCTTTATACCATCCAGACAGGATCCGCCTGGTCAGCTGCTCTTCCAACTGCATCCAGATTGGTCTGCTGTCATCCAATTTCCACTCCATATGCTGTACTCCTTTCTCTATTGTATTATTTATTTAATACAATAATAATTCCATACAAACGATTTGTCAACAGATTTTCGAAAAATCCATGACAGCCCCGGATGATAGAACAAACCGTTACCTGCAGCAGCCCGCAAAGTCAGCAATAAACTGCGCTGCTATGACTTGGAGCGAACAAACTGGTTCGGTGTATTGTCGGGAGCGTACACGTTTCGTGTACGAATCCAGACAATATAGCGGGCCAGTTTTGTCCGATACACGTCATACGAGCTTTTATGCTGACTTCGTGGGCTGTTGTATATACGATCTTTTATTCTATCATCCGGGGCTGTTACAATTTTTGTAAACTTCTCCGGGCTGTTGTAGATTTCCCCGAAAAGTTTACTCTGCTGCCTGCACCGGTGTAATGGTAATATTGGCAGCTTCGATCCCGGTTTTTCGTTTCACGATATCCTCGATCTGTGCCCGTTTAGCATCACTGACCTGGGTACTGCTGACCACTACATCTGCGCCGGAATCACTGATACTGACGACCACATCTTCAAATCCCTGTGCCGACAATAAGGTCTCTGCCGCCAGTTCCTTCTCTGCGGCATCTGTCATGGATACCATCTCATCAATGGCATCCTGCTTCTCAGAATCACTGATATTCGTGCTGTTGATGACCTCCATAAGAATCTCTTTATTGCGGGAGCGGGTCTGCTCTCTGGTCACTTTCGCTTCTGCCACTACCGTGCTTCCTCCTGTACTGCTGGCCATGACAGTCTCCCCGACACTGTCATCTGCAGATGCCGTCTCCTCATAATCTTCATCCAGGCTGGCAATATCCGTCTTCTCTTCTTCCCCCGTCTGTGCATAGATGTCCTCTGCAGAAATATCGGCTGTCATATCAGAATCATCACTTTCAGACACCGAATCACTTCCGGCTGTCAGCATACTGCTATCAAAGGATGTGCCTGCATAATTCAGATATCCTGCCACAGCGATCATAGCTGCCAGTGCTGTAACAATGATCTGATTTTTCTTAAAAACAGGTTTTTTAATTTTTTTCAACAATGTTGCCTCCTTCTCCCATTTTCATTATTTTAATCTTATGAGGCTCAATTCCAAATAATGCCTGCACGGCCTCTAATATCTCTGCTTTCACTTTTGTATTGCCACCGCCTTCAGCGATCACCAGTACTCCTGTCACCTTCGGATTGATCCAGGATACCACATAAGGATATTTTCCATTGTCATTTTCCTGATAAATGGTCTCTTCCTCCACACTGTCCGCATTGCTGATCCGATCTTTTTCCACCTGCCGCTCACTGCTTCCTTCCCAGGTCAGCATAACCCTCACCTGGCCTGCACCATCTACCGTGGACAGAAGTTCTTCCAGCTTCTGCTCCGTCTGAGCTTCATATTTTTCCAGATCCGACAGTGGCTCATCTTCTCCATCAGACATGCCGCTCTCCAGATTGTCATCCACAGATGAATTTCCACTCCCAGAAGAATTCCCCATCATGCCACTGTTCATCTCCCTCTCTCTGGATATTTCGTCAGCAGTCCCCTTCTTCTCAACCGGAATCGCAATGACTGCCAGCAGAAGTCCCACCAGTACCAGGATCAACAGCTGGTCTTTCCCTGGCGGCCAGTATTTTTCTTTTATCTTTCCTGCCAGTCCTCTGACAGTTTCCATTCTGTCTTCCATATCTCCGCCTGCTCCTCCCATTCATACGCACTGGTAAATACCCGGCTGTCCAATTGTCCGGTCAGGTGAAATATCTGCAGCACCGGCTGAAGCAATAAGATCAGCAGCAACAGTCCCAGATAAAATTTTACATATCGTTCATAGATGCCTGAGGGAAGAAGATTCAGGATCACCTGTTCCAGTAAGCAGAATACAGCCAGCGTCTTCGCCATATCCACAAATATCTGCATATTGCCTCTCCCTTCCATCCCGACTGATTCTTTTGCAAAATGTCACTTCCCCCCATCTTATGTATCACCTCCCTGTTATAGCCGTGGTCAATGCCACAGTCAGCAGGAACAGCACCAGCACCATACATATGGTCTGAAATAATAGCTTCATGCCACAGCCAACTCCTGCAAGGCAGCCGGTGATTCGTTCATCTGATATGGGCTGCAGCACTGCTGCCAGCAGATAATAGGCCGCCATCATGATTCCCAGCTTTGCCAGTGGGATCAGGCATAGAAGGAGCAGCACCACCAGTGCCGCCGCACCGATCCCATTTTTAATCAACATAGCTGATCCAAGCACCATATCTGTGACGGAACTTCCCGCATCCCCAATCCCCGGGATCATCTCGATTCCTTTGCTGACGGTCAGCTTCCGAAATGCATCCGCCGCCGGAGTCAACAGTCCCTGGATCATATGAAACGCCATGACTGCAGCCACCACTCCTTTCAGACTCCAGCCCACCACCATTTCCAACAATTCTGTCAGACGACTTAACCGTTCCTCCCCTGACAGATGATCCACCATAACCAGCAGCACATAGATCTCAATACACGGCAGCACAAACAATTCCAGGACCCGCTGAAGGCCTGACACCAGCAACAGAATAAATTCGTAATACACCCCTGCCGAAGCCACATAAGAGGTCATCGTCATTGCAAGAAAATACGCCGGCGCCAGCACCGTCATAAAATTTCGCATGGCAAGCAGCACATCTCTTGCGATCTCCATACTGTTCTGGAAGGACACCATCAGAATCAACAGAAGGATCATGTAGATCATGGCAAAACTGATCTGTGATACGCTCCGGTTCTTGAACACTTCTGCAAAATGGAGAAGCACCGCAGATGCTACCGCCAGCAATAAGACATGTACCCACAGCCTCTTCTGCATGACCAGTTCCTGCAGAAAAATTGTCCCAAAATTATGAAGGATCCCACCCCAGGAAAGGATACTTTGCCCGGATGTTCCCTGTTCTACCAGCTGCTGAAAGTCCACCGTGCCGCCCAGAATATCATCCAGAAGTTCCTGGATCTCAGACAGATCGATCTGTTCCATATGTATCCTCCCATGTATACTTCTTATGCTGCCCTGTCCGTCTTGCAAAGCACCGACAGTCTCAGGGCACATTTTCCATCAGCTCAGGAATCCCCGGATGGTCTTCAGAAGTGCTGTCAGCACCGGAATTCCTGCCGCCAGCACTGACAGCTTGCCAAACATCTGGATCTGCCCGGCGATAGTGGCATACCCGGCATCCTTACACAGATCCGAAGCAAATTCCGCAATATACGTGATTCCGATAATTTTCAACAGAATTTTAAAATATCCGGCCTGCAGGGGCAGACTTTCCTGTACGGTCTGAAGTCCGGCAAGAATCATTCCCAGCAGATCTGTCATCTGTAAAAATACCAGCAGGCTCACCGCCAGACAGAGATAGATTCCATATTCCGGCTTTAATGCCTTCACCTGCAATGCCAGCAGCACGCCTGCGATCCCGATCATAGCGATTCGAAGCATTCTTATCTCCCTCCTCAGAGCGTAAATAATTTCTGCATGATTTGAAACAGCTCGTATACATAGGGAATGATCCAGAACAGCACAAGCAGAAGCCCTGCCAGACTGGTCAGAAATGCCTGTTCTTCCCTCCCGCTGTGTTTGAGTACCTGTGACAGTACCGATACCAGAATTCCTACTGCCGCAATTTTAAATAACAACGCTTCGTTCATCCCTATATCCACCTTGTTCAAAATAGTCATGTATCCAATCCTACATGATCACAAGCACCAATGCTGCTCCACCCAGCGCGCCCAGATACCGGTACAGCTTCTGTCGGCTGTCGGCTGCTGCTTTTGCCTCTGCAAGACTTAACATTATTTTCTCCTGATAAAACTGAATGGCGTTTAACTGCATGGGCATATCCATCCGTCCCAGCAGTTGTCCAAATTCTTCCAGATCCTGCTGTTCCTTTTTTGTGAGAAACAAAAGCTTTTGAATTTCTTTCAGATTCCGGCTCCAGATCTCTCCTGCCGTCTGTCCTGTCCGCTTTCCAAGATCTTCAGATACCTTCCAAAAGAACTGTTGAAATGGTGCTTTTGCATCCTTTGCCAGGAGCTCACAGACCGCTGGCAGCGTAAGCCTTACACAACGGATCTCCCCCTGAAGGATCAATAACAGCCGCTGCAGCTCTTCCAGCTGTGCAACTCTCTTTCCCAGTTCTCTGGCTGCTGCATCCCCGAATCCTAAGCCTCCCACCAAAATCAGACTCCATCCCATGATCTTCAGCAAAGTCTCTTTCCCTCCTCGTTGACGATAACTTCCACCTGTCCGGGAAGTTCTCCATTCTTCAGAAAAATGTAGCGGGAAAACAACCTTTCTCTGACCAGATCCTTCAGAACCGGCTTTTCCAGAAGTTCCCGGAATGAGGAACCATGAACGGTCGCAAACAGTACGCAGCCACAGCGCATTGCATAGGTAAAAGCTTCCAGATCTTCCTGGCTTCCGATCTCATCAGCTGCCACCACCTCCGGCGCCATAGAACGGATCAGCATCATCAGCCCCTTTGCTTTTGGACAGGCATCCAGCACATCCGTACGGATTCCCACATCATTTCCTGGAATTCCACCACTGCACCCTGCAATCTCTGACCGCTCATCCACCAGGCCTACAGTCATGCCCGGATGGATCAGTGTTCCATTGGAAATCTGTCGGATACAGTCCCGAAGCATGGTTGTCTTCCCTTTTCCCGGCGGTGATACGATCAGTGTGGACTGTAAGGCTCCATCCTGCCACAGGAATGGAACCACTTCATCTGCACATCCTAAGATCTGATGAGCAAACCGAAGATTCAGAGAAGATATCGCCGTGATTGTACGGATATTTCCATCCTCCACCACCACTCTTCCTGCAATTCCAACCCGGTGCCCACCCGGAAGGGACAGATATCCTCTTCGAATCTCTTCTTCATAGGCATACAGCGAATAATTGCCAAGATAAGCCAATGTTTCTTCCAGCTGCCGGCGATGGATCACCGTCTGTGACACATACTCTTTTCCATGACTGAGGATCACTGCCGGCTGTTCTGCCCGCAGACGGATCTCCTGCAAGCCTGCTACATCCAGATTCATCTTTTGCAGCACCTCCCGAAGACCAGAGGGAAGCAGTTTTATCATCTCTTCACTCCGCATGTTGTCCCACTCCTAAACACATGACAATTCAGAGCCATATTCGCAAAATCGCCTCTACGAGGCTGTCTCCGTTTCACTACGGTCCTCGCTAAGCAGATGTCCCCCGGACATCTAGCGACTTTTGCTCATTTCATGGCTTTGAATTGTTACAATATATGTAAAAAGGGCAGTGTCTATGACTTTGTCATAAACACTGCCCTTTTATGGGTAACTGCTTCACATGCAGTTCAATATTTCATTAGTTCTCCTTGCAGTCCTTGATAGAGAAGCTGATTCTTCCCATCTTGTCCTTGCCAAGGCAGACAACTTTGACTACATCGCCCAGAGTCAGAACGTCTTCTACGCGGTTGATACGCTCTTTTGCGATCTTGGAAATGTGAACCATTCCCTCTTTGCCCGGTGCAAACTCAAGGAATGCGCCGAACTCTTTGATGCTGACAACTTTACCGGTAAATACCTGACCCTCTTCAAAATCAGTTACGATGATATTGATCAGCTCTTTCGCTTTCTCCATCTTCTCTTTGTCAGTACCACAGATGGATACAGCTCCGTCATCATTGATATCGATCTTCACACCGGTCTGCTCAATGATCGCATTGATGGTCTTACCTCTCTGACCAACCACATCACCGATCTTCTGCGGATCGATATTCATCTGAATGATCTTCGGTGCATAAGTACCAACTTCTTTTCTCGGCTCAGCGATTGCCGGCTTCATACAAGTATCCATGATGAACAGTCTTGCCTCACGGCATCTTGCGATAGCACCCTCAACGATCGGTCTGGTCAGTCCGTGGATCTTGATATCCATCTGGATCGCAGTAATACCGTCAGTCGTACCGGTTACCTTGAAGTCCATATCTCCGAAGAAGTCCTCAAGACCCTGAATATCGGTCAGAAGAACAAAATCATCATCGGTCTCGCCGGTTACCAGACCACAGGAAATACCTGCTACCATCTTCTTGATCGGTACGCCTGCTGCCATCAGGGACATACAGGATGCACAGGTAGAAGCCATGGAAGTAGATCCGTTGGACTCAAAGGTCTCGGATACACAGCGGATGGTATATGGGAACTCTTCCTCACTCGGCAATACCGGGATCAGAGCTCTCTCAGCCAATGCGCCATGTCCGATCTCACGACGTCCCGGTCCTCTGGACGGCTTGGTCTCGCCTACAGAGTAGCTCGGGAAGTTGTAATGATGCATATATCTCTTGCTTACTTCATTCTCATCCAGTCCATCGATCTTCTGCTGCTCAGACAGCGGAGCCAGTGTACACACGTCACAGATCTGAGTCTGTCCACGAGTGAACATTGCAGAACCATGTACTCTCGGGATAATATCAACTTCTGCTGCCAGCGGACGGATCTGGGTGATCTCACGTCCATCCGGACGCTTGTGATCTTTGAGGATCATCTTACGGACAGTTTTCTTCTCGTACTGATATACAGCCTCTCCCAGTACTGCCAGCCATTCTTCCTTCTCAGCAAATGCCTCAGTCAGTCTCTCGGTCAGTACACGGATATTCTCCTCACGAGTCTGCTTATCATCGGTAAATACCGCTTTTTCCATCTCTTCTGGCGGAACGATCTCTTTGATCGCTGCAAACAGCTCTTCCGGAACTGCACAGCTTGTATACTCATGCTTCTGTTTTCCAACTTCAGCTACAATCGTATCAATGAAGGTGATGATCTTCTGGTTCACTTCATGAGCCATATAGATTGCTTCGATCATCTTAGCCTCCGGAATCTCATTAGCTCCGGCCTCGATCATGATTACTTTCTCTCTGGTGGATGCAACGGTCAGGTTCAGATCGCCGCTCTTCCACTGCTCCTGGCTCGGGTTGATCACAAACTCGCCATCGATCATACCTACCTGAGTCATTGCACACGGTCCGTCAAACGGAATGTCAGAGATGCAGGTTGCGATTGCTGCACCCAGCATAGCCACCAACTCCGGACGGCAGGACGGGTCAACACTCATAACCATATTGTTCAGGGTTACATCATTTCTGTAATCCTTCGGGAACAGAGGACGCATCGGGCGGTCGATAACACGGGATGTCAGGATCGCATTTTCAGATGCTTTACCCTCTCTCTTGTTGAATCCTCCCGGAATCTTTCCGACAGAATACATTTTCTCTTCATATTCTACACTCAGCGGGAAGAAATCAATTCCATCCCTCGGCTTGTCAGATGCAGTTGCAGTAGACAGAACAACTGTATCACCGTAGTGCATGAAAGCTGCACCATTTGCCTGAGCTGCAACACGACCAATATCAACTCTCAGAGTTCTGCCTGCCAGCTCCATTGTGTAACTTTTGTACATAATTGTATCTCCTTTCTGAATTGCTTGTGGAAGATACCGAAACTACTGAAAAGAACAGAAAAGCACTGATTTCTGCGCTTTTCAGTGGTCTCGGAACTTATCTTCCACTCAAAACAGGGCGGAGAAATTCTCCGCCCTATGGTTTCTTATTTTCTAAGACCTAATTTTGCGATCAGTGCACGGTATCTATCGATATCTTTCTCTTTCAGATATGCCAGCATACCACGTCTCTGTCCTACCATTTTCAGAAGACCTCTTCTGGAATGATGGTCTTTCTGGTTAACTTTCAGATGCTCAGTAAGCTCCTGGATTCTAGCGGTCAGGATAGCTACCTGTACCTCCGGTGAACCGGTGTCTCCCTCACAACGTCCGTACTCTGCAATGATTGCCTGCTTTTTTTCCTTAGAAATCATGTTTCTTCCTCCTATACTTTTAAACGCCTGTCATCAAGGGCCGGTCGGAGTGTCCAGACTCTGAATGACGGCTGAATTTCATACTCTGTTACTCTAACATACTTACAGCTCTTTGTAAAGGTATTTTTTTGTTGCATTTACACGGATTTTCTTTGTTGCGACTACAGCCACACCTGTATGTACGATATCATGAACGATCACGTCTCCAATCTCCACAGGAGCTGTCACCTTCACATTCTTCAGAGCCTGCACACAGGCCAGAATTTTATCTTTCGGTATATCAGAAGCTGTCTTTACGGGAACCACCGGTATCTCACCTTCCAGCACCGTAACAGTGCTCGTCACGATCCTGGTCGGAGCTGTTACTTCTTTTTCTCCATAGACTGCACCTTTTTTACAGTGATTTCCTTCTACTTTTGTGACCTGTTTTCCATCCAGAAACACGGTCAGTTCACAGCCTTTCGGGCAACCGATGCAGATCAGTTTCTTACGTTCCATCCATCACACCTCCTGCCGTCCGTGACTGTGACTTTCCCGAAATGCCTGCCCTGTCCGCACATATTCCGCCGCATAGATTCCTGCAAGAGCTGCTTCCTCTGACACATGATCCACCAGATCATGAACATGCAGCACATTACCACAGGCGAAGACTCCTTCAAGACTGGTCTCCAGCATCTCATTTACTACCAGTCCTTTCGTCTTCGGATCAATCTGAATCCCTGCCTCTCTGGACAGCTCATTTTCCGGGATCAGCCCCACAGCCAGCAGCAATGTATCACAGGAAATCTCCTCCTCTGTTCCCTCTATGGGTGTTCCTTTCTCATCCACCTGTGCCAGGGTCACACCGGTCAGCCGCTCTTTTCCATGGATTTCAGTCACTGTATGCCGCAATTTTAATGGAATATCAAAATCTTCCAGACACTGGACAATATTTCTCTGTAATCCACCGGACTTTGGCATAAGCTCCGCCACCAGCTTCACATGTGCACCTTCCAGCGTAAGTCTCCTTGCCATGATCAGACCAATATCACCGGAACCAAGGATCACCACCTCATGTCCCGGCATGACTCCTTCCACATTGATGAGCCTCTGAGCAGTTCCCGCGGAATAGATTCCCGCCGGACGAAAGCCCGGAATATTCAGAGCTCCCCGTGGCCGTTCCCTGCATCCCATGGCAAGGATCACCGCTCTTGCCTGGATGATAGACAACCCATCCTTCTTGTTCATGGCCGTGACTTTTTTGTCTGCTCCAATCTCCAGTACCATAGTATCCAGCCGATATTCGATCTGTTTTTCCTGCACCAGATCAATATACCTCTGAGCATATTCCGGCCCGGTCAGTTCTTCATGAAAAATATGAAGTCCGAATCCATTATGAATACATTGGTTCAGGATGCCTCCCAATTCCCTGTCACGCTCCAGGATCAGAATGCGTTCCATCCCCTGCTCCCGAGCTGAGATGGCTGCTGCCAGTCCTGCCGGACCACCGCCAATGATGACAATGTCATAAGCATCCTCAAATGCATCTTTGCAGCAGCCTTTCACCATATAGGATGCTCCGCCCGCTTTGGTGATCTGCTGCATATCTTCTCCCAGCTCCCGGCAGAGGATCTCCATGACTTTCGGTCCACAAAAGCCGCCCTGACACCGGCCCATGCCAGCTCTGGTCCGCCGCTTCACACCGTCCACGGATCTTGCTCCTAAAGGTCTGTGAATGGCATCCAGGATCTCACCTTCCGTGATCCGCTCACACCGGCAGATAATCGTTCCATAGGCAGGATTTTCACGGATCAGCGCATTTCTTTCTTCAAGAAATAAGGAATCCGGATGGAAGATACCTTTTCTCTTAGCAATAAAATGTTTCTTTTTCTTTAATCTTAATTTCCGGCTCACCTGCTCCGCCACCAGCTCTCCGATGGCAGGACAGCTGGTCAGCCCCGGAGATTCCACGCCCGCGCAGTCAAAGAATCCATCTGCGCCGTCCACTTCCCCGATGATAAATTCGTGTCCGTCTTCATGTGCCCGAAGTCCCGCAAAAGATGTGATCACCTGTCCAAAAGGCAGATCCTTCACATTGAGGGCAGCCTTCTTAATAACTTCCGAAAGCCCGGCAGTGCTGGTATTGGTTCCTTCCCGATCCTCAATATCCAGTGCTGTCGGACCCAGTAAGAGATTTCCATGAACTGTCGGTGACACCAGAATGCCTTTGCCATATTTTCCAGGAAGTGCAAAGATGGTATGCTTCACATGCTCACCGGCTGTCTTATCCAGCAGACAGTATTCACCGCGTCTGGGTGTAATATGGATCTTGCGCTCACTGACCATGTTATGAAAATAATCTGCATAGACACCAGCTGCGTTGACCACCGCCCGGGTTCTGATATTTCCCCGGTCTGTCAGAAGCTCCCATCCATATTCCAGCCTTCGAATCCCTTTGACTTCTGTGTTAAACTTAAATTCCACCCCATTTTCACAGGCATTCTCTGCCAGTGCCAGATTGAGTCCAAAGGGACACACAATGCCTGCCGTTGGTGCATACAGTGCTGCACACACTTCCGCTGTCAGATTCGGCTCCATCTCATGAACTTCTTTCCGGTCCAGGATACGCAGATCCTTGACCCCGTTGGCAATCCCACGGTCATAGAGAGCCTTCAGTCCAGGCATGTCTTCCTCCGAAAGACAGACTACCAGCGACCCGATCCGCTCAAATAATATATCCAGATCTTCTGACAGCTTTCCCATCAGCTCATTGCCCCGCACATTAAGCTTTGCCATGAGCGAACCTTCCTGTGCATCGTATCCGGCATGAATAATGGCACTGTTGGCCTTAGAGGTTCCACAGCACACATCCTCTTCCTTCTCCACTACACAGATCTTACCTTCGTACCGGGACAGCTCCCGTGCCGAGGCTGCCCCCGACACGCCGCTGCCAATGATCACCACATCGTACATGGTTACCACGGAATTGCTCCGTAAAGTGCCACTGCTGCCAGTGCACCCAGGATCGGTCCCAACAGTGGAACAATTGCGTATCCCCAGCTGGAACTGCCTTTCTCATGGATCGGCAGTACCGTATGAGCAAATCTCGGTCCTAAGTCCCTCGCCGGATTGATAGCATAACCGGTCAGTCCGCCCAGAGACATACCGATAGACACGATGATTCCAAATACAATGAATTTTCCAAGTCCGTCTGTAAGTCCCGGCACATTTGCCATCCCTTTGATGGCAAATACAAGCACAAAGGTTCCCACTGCTTCGCTGAACATGTTAAGCCCGGTATTGGGAACCGATGGTGCAGTACAGAATACACCCAGCTTGGTTCCTGCTTCCTTGGTAGCATCAAACTGTGCCTTGAACAACAGATATACAATAACTGCTCCCACAAACGCACCGGCAAACTGTGCAAGAATATAGCCTGGCACCATGCTCCACGCAAAGCTTCCGTCCATGGCAAGTGCCAGTGTCAGCGCCGGATTGAAGGATGCGCCGGAAGCCGCCCCAAAAATGCATGCAGGGATCATGACTGCAAGCCCCCATGCAAAGGTGATCTGAATACTTCCTGCACCCTTCATGCCGGATTTATTGAGCGTAACGTTAGCAACAACGCCATCACCAAGAATGATCAGCAGCATTGTTCCAAGAAATTCAGAGATATAGGGTAACATAGAACTCCTCCTTATTCATTTTCCACAACACTTCTCGTTCTTATCGGATGGTATATTCTGCTCCCTCAGGAACATTCCTGCAACGTTATCTTCTTAGTCCTCTTTTGCCCAGCCGTAGGCATATTTTACTGCTTTCTTCCATCCCTTCAGCTTCTTCTTGCGTTCTTCCTCACTGATCTTCGGCTCAAAGATCTGATCGATGGCCCAGTTCTTGATAACTTCTTCTTTATCAGACCAGTATCCCACTGCCAGACCTGCCAGATAAGCAGCTCCCATCGCCGTAGTCTCCACACACTGTGGACGGTTCACCGGTGCTTGAATAATGTCTGCCTGCGTCTGCATGAGGAAATTATTGGCACTTGCACCTCCGTCCACCTTCAATGCTGCCAGACGGATGCCCGAATCTGCCTCCATGGCAACCAGAACATCGTTGACCTGATAAGCCAGAGATTCCAGTGTTGCCCGGATAATATGGTACTTATTGACGCCACGAGTAATACCCACGATCGTTCCTCTTGCATACTGATCCCAGTACGGAGCACCTAGTCCGGTAAATGCCGGAACCACATAACAGCCATTGGTATCCGGTACTTTCTGTGCCATATATTCCGAATCCGGTGAGGAATCAATGATCTTCAATTCATCCCGCAGCCACTGGATCGCTGCCCCGGCCACAAAGATAGAACCTTCCAGTGCATAATGAACTTTTCCGTCCAGTCCCCATGCAATTGTGGTGACCAGTCCGTTATCGGAAAATACCGGTTTTTCACCTGTATTCATCAACATAAAGCAGCCCGTTCCATAAGTATTCTTTGCCTCGCCCGGTTCAAAACAGGTCTGACCGAACAATGCTGCCTGCTGATCTCCTGCCGCGCCCGCAATAGGGATCTCTCCACCCAAAAATGAGGACTCGGTCTTTCCGTAGATACAGCTGGAAGGCTTTGCCTCCGGAAGCATGCTCGCCGGGATATCCAGCTCTTTCAGGATTTCTTCATCCCACTGAAGGGTATTGATATTGAACAGCATAGTTCTGGATGCGTTGGAATAATCCGTCACATGAACAGCACCTTTGGTCAGCTTCCAGATCAGCCAGGTCTCCACCGTACCAAACAGCAGCTCCCCTTTTTCTGCCCGTTCTCTGGCTCCCGGCACATTGTCCAGAATCCATTTCACCTTGGTTCCTGAGAAATACGCATCGATCACAAGGCCTGTCTTTCTGCGGAATTTCTCCGTCAGCCCCTTCTCCTTCAGAGAATCACAATACTCAGAAGTTCTGCGGCACTGCCATACGATGGCATGATAGACCGGTTCTCCTGTATTTTTATCCCACACAATGGAGGTCTCACGCTGATTGGTGATACCGATTGCCGCGATGTCCTGTGCAGTAGCTCCGATCCTGCTCATCGCTTCCACGGCTACGCCAAGCATGCTTGCCCAGATCTCGTCTGCATCATGCTCTACCCAGCCCGGCTTTGGAAAATACTGTTTGAATTCTCTCTGCGCCACGCTGCACATGGTTCCTTTCTTGTCAAACAGGATACAACGATTGCTGGTTGTGCCCGCATCCAGTGCCATTACATACTTTGCCATAATATTCTTCTCCTTTTCGACCCCTGTATAGTCTTGCTTCCAGTATACCATAACCATTTGAAAAAAGTGCACTTTTCCTAGTTGTATCCTATGCGCGGAAATTTGGTTTTATGAGGCGTAAAAAGCTCCCGCCCGGCAAATTATATTTGCCAGACAGGAGCCTTTATTTTAGTTTATTTTGTTCGGATGGTAAGACCATCGCCATCTCTGTCAACGACCATCACACTGCCTGCATGGACGTCTCCGCCAAGAATATATCTTGCCGCCATAGTCTCCACATTCTTCTGAAGGAATCTCTTCAGCGGACGGGCACCATAGACCGGATCATATCCGTTCTCTACAATGTAAGCCTTGGCTGCATCTGTAAGCTCGATCTGAAGTTCCTTGTCCTCCAGTCTCTTGTTCACATCTGCCATCATCAGATCCACAATGTGTCCGATGTTATCCTTCGTCAGCGGTTTGAACAGGATGATCTCATCCAGACGGTTCAGAAACTCTGGTCTGAAGTGAGCTCTCAAGTCACCCATTACCTGTTTCTCACACTCCGGACGGATATCGCCTTTCTCGTCAATGCCTTCCAGCAGATAGCTGGAACCAATGTTGGAGGTCATGATCAGAATCGTGTTCTTGAAGTCCACAGTTCTTCCCTGGGAATCGGTAATACGACCATCATCCAATACCTGCAGCAGTACATTGAATACATCCGGGTGAGCCTTCTCAATCTCATCAAAGAGCACAACCGAGTACGGACGTCTTCTGACAGCCTCTGTCAGCTGACCACCTTCCTCGTATCCTACATATCCAGGCGGTGCTCCGATCAGACGGGATACGGAGTATTTCTCCATATATTCACTCATATCGATACGCACCATATTCTGTTCATCATCAAACAGACTGGCAGCCAGTGCTTTTGCAAGCTCCGTCTTACCTACACCAGTTGGTCCAAGGAACAGGAATGATCCAATCGGCTTGGTCGGATCCTTGATACCTGCTTTGGAACGAATGATCGCATCTGTAACTTTCTGTACACCTTCATCCTGTCCGATGACTCTCTTATGGAGTTCTTCATCCAGATGCAGGGTCTTATTTCTCTCACTCTCGGTCAGCTTTGCCACCGGAATGCCGGTCCAACGGGAAATGATTCTGGCAATCTCTTCGTCGGTCACGCTCTCATGAACCAGAGACAGGTCTTTATTCTTAACCTTCTCCTCCTCTTCCTCCAACTGCTTCTGCAGCTGCGGCAGACGTCCATACTGAAGCTGTGCAGCCTTTTCCAGATCATAGCCCTGCTGGGCAGCCTGGATCTGACGGTTCACATCCTCGATCTCTTCACGGATCTTGGACAGATTCTCCACGGATTTCTTCTCATCATCCCACTGTGCTTTCTTATTATTAAATTCATCTCTTAAGTCAGCCAGTTCCTTCTGCAACGTCTGCAGTCTGTCCTGACTGAGTCTGTCAGTCTCTTTTTTCAGAGCGGCTTCCTCAATCTCCATCTGAAGAACTTTTCTACGAAGCTCATCCAGCTCCGTCGGCATGGAATCCAGCTCGGTCTTGATCAGTGCGCAAGCCTCATCCACCAGGTCAATGGCTTTATCCGGCAGAAAACGCTCGGAAATATAACGATGGGACAGGGTTGCTGCTGCCACCAGGGCTGAGTCTGTGATCTTCACTCCATGGAATACTTCGTAACGGTCTTTCAGACCACGAAGGATAGAAATCGTATCTTCCACAGACGGCTCATCCACCAGTACCTGCTGGAAACGACGTTCCAGTGCCGCATCCTTCTCAATATACTGACGGTACTCATCAAGAGTGGTCGCACCGATACAATGCAGTTCCCCTCTTGCAAGCAGAGGTTTCAGCATATTACCCGCATCCATGGCACCATCGGTCTTGCCTGCTCCCACGATCAGATGCAGCTCATCAATAAACAGAATAATCTGTCCTTCGCTCTTTCTGACCTCTTCCAGAACTGCTTTCAGACGCTCTTCAAATTCACCTCTGTATTTGGCTCCTGCCACCAGAGCACCCATATCCAGTGAAAAAATCTTCTTATTCTTCAATCCTTCCGGTACATCACCACGGACGATACGCTGTGCCAGGCCTTCTACAACGGCTGTCTTACCAACACCAGGTTCACCGATCAGCACCGGGTTATTCTTGGTCTTACGGGACAGAATACGGATCACATTCCGGATCTCCGCATCACGTCCGATCACTGGATCAAGCTTCTGCTCTCTGGCACGCGCTACCAGCTCTGTACCATATTTGTTCAATGTGTCATAAGTTGCTTCCGGATTGTCGCTGGTCACACGCTGATTGCCGCGGACGCTGGACAATGCCTTCAGAAAACGATCTTTGGTAATACCGTTTTCCCGGAACAAATCCTTCATGGAAGGACTCGGATTGTCCAGTAATGACAGAAACAGATGCTCCACGGACACGTACTCATCACCCATCCGCTTTGCTTCATCTTCTGCACTAATCAAGGCTTTATTCAAGTACTGACCCACATAAGGCTGACCACCGGATACTTTCACTCTCCGATTCAGTGCCTGCTCCACCTGTTCCTTAAACAACGTAGAATCTATATCCATCTTGGAAATCAGTCTGGAGATCAGGCTCTCCTCCTGAGTCAGAAGACAATACATCAGATGTTCCTGCTCAATCTCCTGATTGCCATATTCCATGGCAGTCTTTTCCAGATTATTGACTGCTTCCACAGATTTCTGTGTAAATTTCTGAATGTTCATATGCTCGCCTCCTCGCCTCGCATAGCTGATGCCAAATTATAAATCTGACATACTGATGTCTATTTCTTTGTTCTATGTGTACTATATCACCAGTTGTTAGCACTGTCAATAGGTGAGTGCTAATTATTTTGTGAAATATTTGTGAAAGCTACGAGTCATGCACATTTACGTGAAAATCCCTCTTTCAAGCTTGCTTGATAAAGAGGGATTTTTCATGGAAATGTATAGGGCGACAGCCCGACAGTGAGGGAGTTCTTTCCCGAGCTGTGCATGGCGTATATCACAGCTTACAGGGATTTTTCACTTGCTTTCGCACTCGATTTTCTTGATTTGGCCACATTTTTACCACAAATTTTTCTCTTCTTCTGCCAGTTTGCTTTCTTTCTTATCCAGACATAAAAAGACGCAAGCCATATTCTTATGACTCACGCCTTTCTGCATAACTTACTTTTCTATTCTTCTGTTTCTAATTCCAATCTCTGTAAAATATCTCTTACAATACCTGCTTCTTCTGTTGTAAGCTGAAAACAAAAATCTTCTGGAAATCGTTTTATATTTCTTTTTACTGCACGATTTAAAGCTTTTGTTTCTACTTGATAAAGTATTGCCAGATCACTATCCACCATGACTTGTTTGTTTCTTACTACATAAATCAGATTTTCAATGTCCGATGGTATGATTTCAACTATTTCTATATGTATACATTTGAAATATTTAGACACAAGCTTTATTATAGAATAGGCGATGCTGAAAGTTCAGAGCGTCATTCTAAAACCCGTTTGAGTTCACTGAAATTCTTGATTCTTTCATCTGTCATATTTTACCTCATCACCTTGATCTGGCACGCTTCCATTGCTTTCAATGCATTTTCATGGCTCTCCGGCGTCACACCTGCACAGTATGCTGCATCCACATAGATGGGCACTTCCGGAAGTGTTGCCTTGAGCAGCAATGCATTGGAGATCACACAGATATCTGTGCAAAGTCCTACCAGCGTAATACTGCCGATCTCCTCGTCTTCATGAAGAGCCAGCAGATCTGCAGCCAGATCCGTAGAACCAAAAGTCTCCTTATCGATGGGTTCTGTCTTTCTCAAAGCATCCAATTCTTTCCGGATCTGCCAGCCTTCCGTGCCACGGATGCAATGAGGCACCGGAAGATTCTTTCCTTCCTGTGTCTCCAGATACCAGGTCTCATGAGTATCCCTTGTGAAGAAAACTTCGCCATCAAAATTCCGAATCTTATCCTCCACCTTGGGTACAATGGCAACTGCTTCTTTTGTTCCCAGTGCTCCATCAATAAAATCATTCTGCATGTCTACAACAATCAAAATATGTTTCATAGTGTCATTATTCCTCCATTTCTAGCTTTCAGGAATATATTCTCTTATCTCAGAATACATTTCATTATCCCATATCAGCCATCGTTTGAATGCAGTAAATGCAGATTGATTTTCTAACTCCCGCTTTAGAAGACAAGCTATATCTTTCTTCTCATCTTCACTCTCTGCTTCCTGATATTCTCTTACATACTCCTTAAACTTCGATAAGTCCTTTCTTAAAGTTCTTCGTATAATCCTGGCTTCCATTTTTTTCTGTGTAGTTGTTCCATAATACACATCTTGTAACAATGAAATTGTATTTTTCACGGTTTCAGTTTCTTCCGCTACCGGTGTAAACTCCAGTTTTTCTTCTGAACCAAAATATCCTTTCTTCCGGAAAGCTATTAATTTTTCCACCGCATCTTTTGTGCAGTCCAATATTGGATCATACTTCCCTAATTTTGTATTATTGCAATGTGCGCAAACCCAAAACAGATTTTCCCATGAATATTTCAGTTGTTTATCGCCACGATGTGGAACCAAATGCTCTATCTGATAAGATGTTGCCTCTTTATTTTCGCAAATATAACATTTTCCATAAAACACTTCCTTCAAAGCCAGATTGACATTTTCTGTATTATACGAACTTTCAGATAAGCTGGCTTTTCGAAGATCTTCCACTGCCAACGGAGTTTTCCCTGTAATTCTTCTTTGAATCTTAATCATTTGCTTTTCTTCTCCGTTCAATATCTTCAAACTTTTCTTTTGCAGTTCCTGAAAGTTCTGATGACATATTTTTTAATTCGATTCTAATTTCAGCTCTTTCTGCCATCTCATCTTTCGTTGGATTTTTTTGAAAGCAAAGGTATTCATAACGTCCAAGCCGCTTCTTCAGCTTGTCAGAATATTCATCTGCTTCAAAATACCCCTCTGCAAGATCGTCCGAAGAAAATGCAGATAAATCTTCTAACTCCATATGTCTTTCCAGATCATACGCTTTTGCATTTGAAATAGAATTCAGAATATATGGTGAATGCGTTGTTACAATAAACTGTAATCCTGGAAAGAACTCTGTTAAAAATGGTAATATCTTTTTCTGCAATTCAATATGCAGATGTGTTTCCAGTTCATCAACAAGTACAATTCCCTGTTCATCATACTGACTGATTTCATCATTTAATAACCAGTTCTTATCCATTCTGAGAATTAAATCGGATACCATGTAAATGACAGAAGAATATCCATCCGACAATTCATTAAATCCAAATGCTTCTCTTCCATCCTGATGAATCCTAAAATTATATTTTTTGTAATCATACTCCAGATGAATCGATTGCTCATCCAGCAAAATACGCAGTGCTGACTCAAACCTATCAAACCATTGTTGAATTTTCTGTGCTGTAGCTTCAGCTCCCTCATTTCTCGCATATGCCTGCTGCGTCTTTAGATGCACCATATATTTAAGCAATATATTTCCAGCATCCTTATCAATTCTATAAGCGTCCGATAATCTGATGTCTTCCACACCTGTAGGCTGTGTAAACTGTGCTTTTCGCTCTGACGGAAAATATGCTGTTATAAAATTTCCATCCTGATAAGCCTTTTCCAGTCCATCATACTCATTTAAAGTAATTTGAACTCCATCATTATATTTTTTTATTCTTTCAGACCATTTTATATAGTCTTTTTCTGCATTAAACTTTTGTGTCTCATTTAATGCGTTTTCTATATCTTTTTGAGCACAATCCTTCCACTCTGGATATTTCTCTATTAGAGTCGTAAGATTTTCATCATTAATTGCCCGTAAAAATTTTTCAATTCTCAACAACAAAGACGTTTTTCCTGATCCATTTTTTCCTGTTATCAGAAGATGTTGACGTTTCGCAGAATCTAACTCTATTTTTATGCCTGACAAATGGTATATCTTTTCTATATCAATCTCTTTGATAAAATACTGTTTCACGTTAAATCCTCCAATTTTCTAATATTAAATGATATATAATTATAGCATGCCACAAAGTGGATTTCATAGTTCTTTTTCCATCCGCTTAAGCTCTGGCAGTACAGTGATCAGCATAGTTGCAAAACATAGCGTACCACCGATCACGTTAGATACAGGCTCCGCCAGGAATACTCCATCCGTTCCCATATGTAATGCATAGGGCATGAGATAAGTAAGCGGCACCACAATAAATACTTTTCGAAGCATTGAGAAGAAGATCGCCTGCTTCTTTTTATTCAGGGACTTAAATACCGTCTGTCCCATATACTGCAGGTCCATAAAGATAAATGCAGCAAAATACTGGTTCAATGCAGGAACTGCATCTTTGGTCAGCTGCACATCTGAGCTGAAGATTCGGATCAAAGGTCTTGGTTCCAGAATAATAATGCTCCATATCACAGCGGAATAAGCAAGAATCATCGCGCCCATCACCATTCCTGCCTTTCGCACACGTATCGGACGGCGCGCCCCATAATTGTAGCTTAGGATTGGTGATGATCCTTCACTCATGGCATGGATCGGTGTCTCCACCAGCTGCCGCACGCTGGATACAATGGTCATCACTGAGATGTAGATATCACCACCGGTGACTGACAGTACATTGTTGCAGCAGATTGTTACCAGGCTGTTGGTCAGCTGCATGATAAATCCTGCCATACCAAGGCTTATAATATTTTTTGCATAACCCATACAGGCAGCGATCTCATTCTTCTTCAGCAATCGTACTTTCAATTCTGATTTTTTCGTAAGAAAATAAAATACAAATATTGCTGACAGGCACTGAGACAGCACAGTTGCAATGGCAGCCCCGCACACACCAAATCTCAATCCAAAGATAAATAATGGATCCAGCAGAAGATTGGCTCCTGCTCCCACCGCTACCGAACACATACCGATCAGCGAATATCCCTGCGCATTGATAAAAGGATTCATCCCCACTGCTACCATGGATGGCAATGTTCCCAGCAGATAGATCATCATATACGGCAATGCATACACAAGTGAGTTATCGGAAGCTCCGAACAAGATCAGAATCGGTCTTGCAAATAAGAATCCAACAACCATCAGAACTATGGCACTGGCACAGACCATGGTAAAAGAGGTATTCATGATTGCTACTGCTTTCCTCTCATCCTTCTGTCCTCTCTGGATCGCAAACAGTGGCGCACCGCCATTTCCGAACAGATTGGCAAATGCAGTGATAATCACGATCAAAGGAAAACATAGTCCAACAGCTCCCAGTGCAGCAGTTCCCTCCTCCGCAATCCTTGCAATATAGATTCGATCTACAATATTATACAGAAGGTTCAGGATCTGAGCCACCAGCATCGGAAGAGCCGCTTCCAGAATATTCCCTGTCACCGTTCCATTTTCAAAATCAACCCGTTTCATTTCAATCCACAATCCCTTGTTATCGTCCTGCCTTTTATTATATTTCCTTTTTCATATATTTCAAGATAGAGGCACATTCTTTTGTTGTTATTGTATATATTTCATGATATAATATATATAAAAATAAAGCATTTTCACAATAGAAGGGTGGTATAATTATGGCTGAAAGATATGTGATTACCCTGGGACGTGAATGTGGTGCCGGTGCGACCTATATCGCGCAGCATCTGTCCAAAGAACTTGGCATTCCTTATTATGATAAGGATATTTTCCGTATGGTATCTGATAAGAGTGGTGTTCTGGAAGAATTTTTCCATGTGAATAGTGAACGTCCGGGAAACAATCTTTTATACAAACTGGTAAAGGATCTGAAACCGGCAGATCAGAAGCCTTCTCTTGGAAAGGATATCGTCTCTCCTGACAACCTGTTCCGTTTCCAGTCTGAACTGATCCGGGAACTGGCAGATAATGAATCCTGTATCATTATTGGCCGCTGTGCAGACTATGTCCTGAAAGATCATGATAACTGCGTACATGTCTTTGTATGTGGCGATATGGACAGCAAAGTACAGCGTATGATGCATTCTTATTCTCTGGAGGAATCTGCTGCTGTTGAACGGATCAAAGAGACTGACAAGCAGCGTAAGAAATATTACAGCTACTATACCGGAGGTGACTGGGAGGCTGCATCCAACTATGATCTGTGCCTGAACACCGGTGACATGAGTATTGAAGAAGCGGCAGAGCAGATCCTCTTCTATCTGAAACAGAAAAAATATATTTAAGACAAAAAAAGCTCTTGCATCTGCAAGAGCTTTTATCATGCGGAAGAAGGGACTTGAACCCTCACGAGCGTAACGCTCACAAGAACCTGAATCTTGCTCGTCTGCCAATTCCGACACTTCCGCAAACCGTATGAATTTATTTTACAGAGCTCATACTACTCTGCATGCGGAAGATGGGACTTGAACCCACACGACCTAACGGTCACAAGATCCTTAGTCTTGCTCGTCTGCCAATTCCGACACTTCCGCAAACCGTTGTGTTTTTAACGACTCAACGATATGTATTCTATCACAGGTATTATCATAAGTCAACAGTTTTTTTTAACTTTTTTAACTTTTTTCTTACCCATGAAAAAAGCTCCTGAAATTGTAGGAGCCAATGCGGAAGAAGGGACTTGAACCCTCACGAGCGTAACGCTCACAAGAACCTGAATCTTGCTCGTCTGCCAATTCCGACACTTCCGCATCACGAATGATATGATACCTCATCTTGACAAAAATGTCAAATATTTTTAAAATGTTTTTCAAAAAACACATTCTGTAGATTCTAATTATACCCGGTTTCAAAGTATCATTTAAGAAAGCAATTCGTTGTCGAAAGGAAGGTAAACATATGGACTATCATGCATTAGGAAAAAGAATTCGCGAAGAGCGCCTGAGACTGAACCTGACTCAGGAGAAACTTGCAGAGGAAGTTGGGGTATCCACTGCTTACATCGGACAGATCGAGCGCGGCGAGAGAAGTCTTACACTGGACAAGCTGGTAAAGGTTGTCAACCGTCTGGGTGTTACCATTGATTTCCTGCTGTCTGATTACGTGATTGCAACCGATGACACCAGTATGAATCTGCTGGTTCAGCTCATGCATGACCGCACCCAGGAAGAGAAGACCCTGGCGATCAATCTCTTAAAAGTTCTTTTTGCGAACAAATAAGAACCGTATTCAAAAAGACTGCCTGACTGATGGAAACATATCAAATGTATGTCGCATTGTCAGACAGTCTTTTTCTTTTGTACGCTAATTACTTAAAAGTATACCAGTTCTTCTTCCGGTTTCTCTGCACTCTTGATATTGGTGGACTGCAGTACCAGTCCTTCCTGTCCGCTGTACTCTACACGCTTCTCAATATGCGCTTTTGCAGTTACAGTCAGCCATTGTTTGGACTTTATCCGGTCCACATAGGCAGATTTGCACAGGAAACCGATGAAAGCCGTATCGTCCGCACAGCAGGTCATAGCCATACGTCCCGGAACGAAATATCCCTTCGGCAGACGTCCTCCGGTATAGGCCATCGCCTTAAAGCGCATGGTCTTGCCATCGTATTTCTCAGGATGATCCATGGCATCAATATACCAGATACCATAATCTACATCAGAGATCTCAATCACATCCGCATTGATATCGAACGGCATCTCCTCCTCGAATTCCAGCTGGCTTCCATCTTCTTTTTCAAATACCACCTGAGCTTTCGGATTCACTGCACGCATATTTCGCTTATACGTAGCTGCCGGTGTCTCATCCGTACTGCGGTTGAAGATGATCAGATCAGAATCCTTTGCCATCTCCATGAACAGGGATTTCATATTTTTCAGATATACATCGAAGGTGGTTGCATCCACAGTCGTGATGACCTGTGCCACGAACCATCCCTTTGGCATATACATTTCCCGCAGATAGTCCAGTCCCCACATACAGTTGTACTCTACAATGATCTGGGTAGGCTTATACTTCTTCTGACACTCTGCCAGAAACATTTCATTAAATTCAGACTTATCCTCCAGAACCACCAGCGTGGTGTTGGTCTTCTGAAGAAGTTCGTCTTCGTACTCTTCGACTCCTTCTTCGCAGGCAATGACCAGGTTGCGTTCGCCGCCGGAGAAATAATCATCCGCCAGAGTCTCCTGCACAAACCGGGTCTTGCCGCTCTCCAGAAATCCGTGTACGACAAATACAGGGATCTTTGCCATTATTATTTACCTCATTATTCTGTCAGGCCAAATACTTTTGCCAGTTCTTCTTCGTTCAGATGGGAACCGATCACGCACAGACGGCCAGTGTAGTCTGCCTCTCCGTGACGCACCTCAAATTCTTCCGGAACCATATCAAAGTGAAGCCAGGTTCCATCTGTACATGGAAGGATTCCTTTTGCACGCAGGATAATGCCACACTCATCGTCATCAGACAGTCTGGTAAGGATCTCACGAAGCTGCTCCTCAGAATATTTATGCGGAGTCTCTTTGCCCCAGCTGGAAAATACTTCATCTGCATGATGGTGGTGATGATCATGGTCATGATCGTGGCAGCCACAGGTGCAGTCCGGGCCGTGATCATGGTCATGATGGTCGTGATGGTCGTGATCGTGGTCGTGGTCGTGATGGTCGTGATCATGATCATGGTCGTGGTCACAGCAATGCTCATGATCGTGATGATCGTGGTCGTGATGGTCGTGATCATGATGATCATGGTCATGCTCCTCCATCAGATGCTCCATCTCCTCTTTCATGATCAGATCCTGATGTTCCATAGCTGCCAGGATCTGCTCGCCTTTCAGCTCATCCCACGGAGTCGTGATGATCGCAGCCTTCGGATTCTTCTCACGCAGCATAGCCACACATGCATCCAGCTTGTCCTCAGACATTTTCTGGGTACGACTGATCACGATCGTTCCTGCGTTCTCTACCTGGTTGTTAAAGAACTCGCCAAAGTTCTTCATATACATCTTGCATTTCTGTCCGTCTACAACAGTCACAGAGCTGTTCAGTTCTACCTGCTCATGTGCAGCCACACCCATAACAGCTTTGGTCACATCGGACAGCTTGCCAACGCCTGACGGCTCGATCAGAATACGATCTGGTGCATAAGTCTCAATCACCTGCTTCAGGGCAGTACCAAAATCACCCACCAGAGAGCAGCAGATGCAGCCGGAGTTCATCTCTGTGATCTGTACGCCGGCATCCTTGAGGAATCCTCCATCAATACCGATCTCGCCAAATTCATTCTCGATCAGAACAATCTTCTCGCCTGGAAATACTTCCTTCAACATCTTCTTGATCAGTGTGGTCTTGCCGGCTCCAAGGAAACCGGAAATAATCTCAATCTTTGTCATGTTCTGTTCCTTCTTTCCTTATTATAATATGTGAATGAAAAAGCCCTCGGATCTTCACCGTGCGGCAGATATTCCAAGGGCTTTTGTGTCATACTTATTTATTCAGTGCTTTCTTAGCAGTCTCTGCCAGTGCAGTGAATGCTGCTGCATCATTTACAGCCAGCTCTGCAAGCATCTTACGGTTCATCTCAACGCCTGCGCTCTTCAGACCATACATGAACTTGCTGTAGGACAGTCCGTTCATACGTGCTGCTGCGTTGATACGAGCGATCCACAGCTGTCTGAACTGACGTTTTCTCTGTTTACGTCCTGCATAAGCGCTGGTAAGAGCTCTCATAACAGACTGTTTAGCTACTCTATACTGTTTGCTTCTGGCTCCTCTGTAACCTTTTGCCAGCTTCAATACTCTATTGTGTTTCTTTTTAGCGTTTAATCCGCCTTTAATTCTTGCCATCTTTCTTCCTCCTTAACTTCCTAAATCTTATAAATACGGTAAAATCTTCTTCATGTTCTTTACATTGGTAGCATCCGTAATGGTAGCTTTACGAAGATTTCTCTTTCTCTTCTGAGATTTTTTGGTTAAGATATGGCTCTTATAAGCTTTCATTCTCTTTAACTGACCGGTTCCCGTCTTTTTGAAACGTTTTGCGGCTGCTCTACTTGTTTTTACCTTTGGCATATGTTGATTCCTCCTAAACTACTAAAATATTTTATCCTTAACGTTTTTCCGTTAAAAACATGGTCATGCTGCGGCCCTCCATCTTAGGAGCTTTATCGACCACTGCGACATCTGCCATCCGCTCTGAGAATACATCCAGAATCTGTTTGCTGCTCTGTACATGAGCCATCTCACGTCCGCGGAAACGAAGAGTTACTTTTACTTTGTTACCCTTCTCGATGAACTTTCTTGCTGCATTTACCTTCGTGTTCAAATCGTTCTCATCAATATTCGGAGACAGGCGAACTTCTTTGATTTCGATGGTTTTCTGTTTTTTCTTTGCTTCCTTCTCTTTTCTTGCCTGCTCATACCGATATTTTCCATAGTCGATAATCTTACATACAGGCGGTTTTGCGGTCGGAGCAATCTTTACCAGATCCAGCTCAGCCTCCCTCGCTAACTTCATCGCTTCTGTGATGGGCATTACACCTAACTGTTCACCATCCTGACCAATCAGACGGACTTCTCTGTCCCTGATCTGCTCGTTGATCACTAATTCGCTAATAGTTGTACACCTCCGAAACATAAAAAAATAGGTAGAAAACTATCCACCTATCATACAAAAGGAATGTGCCGCAAAACACATTTCAACACTGTATTAACCCAGGTCACTGACTGTGCTATGTGCCAAGGTGAGAGTGGATACTCTTCTTTCATTTCATAACCTTAGTTATCTTAGCACAGCCAACACCTGATGTCAACTATATTTTCACACTTTTTCAAACTTTTTTATCCGGTCTGTCAAGCCTTCCAAAACGCTCCATCTCTCCACGCACTTTTGCAGCCAGTGCATCCGTAAAGCAGCCTTCCACTGCCCGCCAGCACCAGTTACTGCCCACGGTGGACGGCTTATTCATTCTGGACTCGCTTCCTAGTCCCAGCAGATCCTGAGCCAGTACAATGGTCAGATTCGCCCGGCTGTTCCAGATGGCACGCATCATGACCCAGTTGATATCTGCAGCGTCAGTCACACCCAGATAATCATAGGCACGCTTCACATCCTCTGGCTCTGCAGAAGTTGTCCACCCGACTGCAGTATCATTGTCATGAGTTCCCACATAAGCCACACAGTTTGGTGGATAATCCTCCGGAAAATAACTGGTGCCTCCGCCATCTCTGCTGTCAAAAGCAAATTGTAACAGCTTAATCCCCGGAAAGCCACTGTCTGCCAGCAGTTTTTTCACAGACTCAGTCATATAGCCTAAATCTTCCGCCATAATGTTCTGTGCTCCGATCTGCTGCTCCACTGCATGGAACAGATCCATGCCCGGTCCCTGCTTCCAGTATCCCCGTTTTGCATTGGTATCTCCATAAGGAATGGCAAAATAGGAATCAAATCCACGGAAATGATCGATCCTGAGCATATCATAGACTTTACACAGATAACCAATCCTGGCGGTCCACCACCGGTAACCATTCTGTTTCATATAATCCCAGTCAAACAGTGGATTTCCCCACAGCTGTCCATCAGCAGAAAATCCATCTGGCGGACATCCCGCCACCTCTCTTGGCACTTTGTTCTCATCCAGCTGAAACAGTTCCGGGTGTGCCCACACGTCCACACTGTCCAGAGACACATAGATAGGAAGATCTCCTATAATCTGAAGTCCTGCCTCATTGGCATATTCTCTCAAAGCCTTCCACTGTTCAAAGAACAGATACTGCAGGCTTTTCCAGAATTCAATTTCTTCTTTATAAGCGGCCGCTGCATGTTCAAGGGCTTTCTGCTCCCGATTTCTTAATGCCGGTTCCCAGTCCATCCAGGCTTTTCCGCCACTGGCAGCCTTCAGTGCCATAAAGGAAGCATAGTCATGAAGCCAATAATCATTTTGCCTGCAAAACGCCTCATAGTCGTCCGATGCAGTCTCCTGAAACCTTCTGACTGCCTTTCTGAGGATCGGATAGCGCTTCTGATACAATGCTCCATAATTCACATGGTCCGGTGCACTTTCCCAGTCAACCGTCTTATAATCTTCCGCTTCCAGATAACCGGCACTTTCCAGCATTTCCAGATCAATAAAATACGGATTTCCCGCATAAGCCGAAAAAGACTGATAGGGCGAATCTCCATAGCTGGTAGGACAGATTGGCAGCATCTGCCAGTATGTCTGCCCCGCCTTCTTCAGAAAATCCACAAATTTTCGGGCAGGAGCACCCATACTTCCAATTCCGTATTCTGACGGAAGTGATGAAAGATGCATCAGGACTCCACTGCTCTTCTTCTGCTGTGTTTTATCCATCATAGCATGTTCCCTCCGAATAGTTGATCTGTCTGTTCATCAGTGACAGATCACATTCTCTGTTTCTGCATCAAATACATGGATCTTATTCACATCCAGAGCCAGTTTCACCATATCATCGGCACGGATGCCAGTACGGGACGGTACTCTTGCTACCATTTTCTGTCCACAGCAGTTCAGATACAGATAAATCTCTGAACCCATCATCTCTGCCAGATCCACGTTTGCTTCAATGTTAGAAGCTTCTGATATAGACAGGAATGACTCTTCCGCATGAATGTCTTCCGGCCGGATTCCCATGATCACCTCTTTGTCCACATAAGCTTCCAGCTCCGGCTTCTGTACCGGGATCTTATAAGTACCAAAGGTCAGGAACAGATTCTCGCCTTCTTTTTTCACAACTACATTAAGGAAATTCATCTGCGGAGAACCGATGAATCCTGCCACAAATTTATTACACGGATAGTTATACAACATCTGCGGTGTATCGAACTGCTGAATCACTCCATCTTTCATTACAACGATCCGGTCTCCCATGGTCATAGCCTCGGTCTGATCGTGGGTAACATAGACAAATGTGGTCTGCAGACGTTTGTGAAGTGCTGCGATCTGACTTCTCATCTCTGTACGAAGCTTGGCGTCCAGATTGGACAGCGGCTCATCCAGCAGGAATACAGCCGGCTGACGCACCATAGCACGTCCCAGAGCCACACGCTGGCGCTGACCTCCGGACAGCTCCTTTGGTTTTCTCTTCAGATATTCTTCCAGTCCCAGGATTTTTGCTGCTTCCCTTACCTTTTTATCAATCTCATCCTTTGGAACCTTTCTCAGTTCCAGCGCAAATGCCATATTCTTATAGACAGTCATATGTGGATAGAGCGCATAGCTCTGGAATACCATGGCAATGTCTCTGTCCTTGGGCGGCACGTCATTGACCTTGCGATCACCAATATACAGCTCGCCGCCTGATACCTCCTCCAGTCCTGCAATCATACGCAGGGTTGTTGATTTTCCGCAGCCGGATGGTCCAACCAGAACAACAAACTCTTTGTCCTTGATCTCCAGATTCAGATCCGGCACTACGGTATTTCCTTTATCATATGTTTTTACCACATGTTTAAACGTGATATCAGCCATTTTTGTTCCTCCTGTTCTGAATCTCCCAACATCCGGATATTACTTCTGCGCGGACACCTTCGCCACACTCTCTCCGGCAATAATGTCAAAAGATACCAGCTCATGTATTGCTTCTTTTTCTTCCTCGATCCTGTCAACCAGGATCTCCATACTGCGATCTGCGATCCTGTCACTCTTCTGACGGATCGTTGTAAGTCTGGGTGTCAGATAATTACCCAGATCAATACCATCAAAACCGATCACCGAAATATCCTCCGGTACCCGAAGTCCCCGATCCCGGATCGCCCGGATCGCTCCCACTGCCAGCACATCCGCCATGGCGAATACGGCAGTCAGCTCCGGCATCTTATCAAGCAGTGCTCCCATGGCATGATAGCCTTCTTCCATGGAAAACAGTGCCGGTTCATACTGCTTTTTCTTATCAAATACCATCTCATGATTCCGAAATGCCTGTTCGCATCCGATGCCTCTGGTAAATGCTGCATGTGACCGTTCCATCCGGCCTCCCAACACACCGATTCTTTCATGTCCCAGCTGGATCAGATATTCCACCGCCGCCTCTGCTGCAGCAGCGTCATCCGTACTGACACTGGACAGATTCGGAAAAGATAACTTTGCTGCTGAGTTGGTAACCAGCACACAGGGCACATCCAGTCTTGCAAACCGTTCCCTGAAGAACTCCAGATTACTTCCCAGGAAGAAGATTCCCTTGGGATGTCGCTCCAGACAGACACTCTCTGCCTGCTCCACCTCATTTTCTTCCTCACCGATATAATAGATGAAGCTGACAAAATCTTTTCCCTCGATCAGTCCCTGCAGCCGCTCCACAATGGAAGCAAATAACATATTCTGTGAACCTTTCACAATGACTGCAATGCCTTTGCTGGCCTGCTGCTTCAGATGTTTTGCATTGTTATTTAATCGGAAATGGTGCTTTTCCACCACCGCCAGGATCGTCTCCCTTGCTTTCTCTGATACATCTGGATGATTATTTAATACCCTTGACACAGTTCCTACTGCATATCCAGATTCTTTTGCAATATCTTTGATGGTCATAACATCAATTATCCTTTAACTGCTCCTGCAGCTACTCCTTTGATAATATGTTTTTGTCCGAGCAGGTATACGATCACGATCGGGATAACTGTCAGCATAATACTTGCCATCATAGGACCCATCTCTACTTTTCCGTAGCTTCCACGGAAATACTGGATCAACATAGGGATCGTCTTGTATTTCTTGATATCCAGTACCAGTGTCGGCAGAAGATAATCGTTCCATACCCACATAGCTTCCAGAATTCCTACAGATACCAGCGTCGGCTTCAGGATCGGAAGCACGATCAGGAAAAAGGTCTGGATCGGATTACATCCATCGATCATGGATGCTTCCTCGATCTCCAGCGGAATGGATTTCATAAAGCCTGCAAACATAAATACTGCCAGTCCTGCTCCAAATCCCAGATAAATGATCCAGATATTCCACGGAGTGTTGAGTTTCAGACTGTCCGCTGTCTGTGACAGGGTGAACATGACCATCTGAAACGGAACCACCATAGAAAATACAAAAAGGAAATATAACATCTTCGATACCGGTCCTTTGACTCTGGTAATGTACCATGCGCACATGGAACAGCAAACCAGGATCGCGATCACCGATGTAATGGTGATCAGAAGGCTGTAACACAGACTCTGCAGGAATCCTTTGGATGCAATGGCATTGATATAATTTTCAATACCTGCAAAGGAATCTGCAGTCGGCAGGCTGAATGCGCCTGCGGTGGTGATCGCTGTCTCCTTTTTCATGGAATTGAACAGGATCATAATAATGGGATATACATATAATACTGCCAGTATGGATAAAAGTACAACCCATATAGAATCTATCATTCTCTTTTTCTTACCCATCTACTGCTGCACCTCCCTGGAACGTGTTGCCTTCAGCTGAATCATGGAGATTGCAATGACCAGAACACAGAACAGAACTGCTTTTGCCTGTCCAAGTCCTTTCCATTGGGCTCCTGCCCTCGCATAGAAGGTCTGGTAAATATTGAGAGCAAGCATCTCTGTGAAATGGTTCGGATCTCCACCGGTCAGAGCCAGATTCTGATCAAAGAGCTTGAAGGAGTTGGTCAATGTCAGAAATACACAGATGGTGATAGACGGCATTACCATAGGAAGCTTTACCTTCCAGAGGGTCTTCCACCAGGTAGCTCCATCGATCTGTGCTGCCTCGATCAGATCATCCGATACATTCTGAAGTCCTGCAATATAGATGATCATCATGTAACCAATCTGCTGCCAGCACATGAGGATGATCAGTCCCCAGTAACCTGCACTGGTATTCAATGCCAGAAGCGGTTTTCCAACAATGGAAAGCACACAGTTGATCAGAATCTGCCAGATATATCCAAGCACGATTCCACCGATCAGGTTTGGCATGAAAAAGATGGTTCTGAAAATATTGGTTCCTTTTAATTTCCGTGTCAGAAGCAATGCCAGGATAAATGCGATCACATTGATCAGCACGATCGAAGCAACGGCAAATAACACCGTGAACTTAAAAGAATTTGTAAATGTACTGTCCGTAAAGATCCGCTGATAATTGCCGATTCCGATAAACTTTGCGTCCTTTACGGTAGTGAACTGACAGAAGGACAGATACAGTCCTTCTATGAACGGAAGAATAAAACCGATCACAAATGCCAGGAATGTGGGCAGTACAAATATCGGTGCATATCGTTTGACTGCTTTTTCCATAAATTCTGTACTCCTTTCTCTCGTCAGTCAGAATTTTGCGATAAAAGGGGCAGGCAAGTAACTTGCCTGCCCTTTTCAACGGTTCTGCTGTTCCGTTATCTACTGTCCATTTGCCAGCTGATACTCAGTTGCCCATCCATCTACAAACGCGGATACTACTGCATCCCAGTTTGCATCGGTCTGATCTGCTGCGTAAGCGGTCAGTGCCTGTCCTAAGCCATTCTTCCACTCCTCAGACGGCATGGTTGTGAAGTTCCATGATACCGGAGTCTTGCCTTCTGCAGTGTAAGCAGTATCCTGTTTTACAAACAGGTTCGGAGATTCCTGTGCGCCCTTGAACGGAATAACGAATCCCATATCGTCTGCCATGGTCTTGGTTCCCAGCTCAGAAGTTACACACCAGTTGATGAAATCCAGTGTTGCCTGAATATCAGCTTCATCTGCCTGGTTATTTACACACCAGTAGTTCTCTGTACCAGTACACAGTCCCTGATTTGCTTCATCACCAGCACCGATATAGATCGGAATCATTGCCAGATCGTCGTCAGTGTATCCATCTTTGCCAGTCAGGTTACCATACTCCCAGGAACCATTCTGGAAGAAGACTGCATCGCCTGCCAAGAATTCATTTCTGGAATCATCACCGGTCTTAGCAGAGAGTTCTGCCGGATCGCAGGTGCTGTTGTTGATGTACAGATCCCAGATGTCACGGTAGTTGTCGAGATAGGTTCCTTTGATTGCATCTGTGCTGCTGATGCCATCTGTCTGATACTCAAAGTAGATCGGCAGGTTTGCCAGATGAGTCTTGAATCTCCAGTCAGAAGATCCATCCATACCAGCGGATGTGAATGCAGCAAATCCAAGCTCGGAAGAACGGGCGGTGATGTCCTCAGCCACTTTCTTCAGGTCTGCGAAAGATTTGATATCATCAATGGTATAACCAGCCTTCTCAAGTAATGTTTTGTTTGTGATCAGTCCATAAGACTCGATTACATATGCAACACCATATACGGTGCCCCCATCTTTCAGTGCGTAGTTGTCACTGGTAAGCTGTCCTTAAATATCACTGCCAGACAGGTCATAGCAGTAATCCTTCCAGTTTGCCAGACCAACCGGTCCGTTTACCTGGAACAGAGTCGGTGCTCCGCTCTTACCCATCTCACTCATCAGAGTTGTCTCATAATTACCAGATGCTGCTGTTACAACAGTTACCGGTACACCGGTCTCCTCTGTGTAAGCTTTTGCCAGATCCTGCCACTGCTGATCCTGCTCCGGCTTGAAGTTCAGATAATATACAGAACCTTCTGCTGTGGAAGTCTCGGTTGCTGCTGTGGAAGTCTCGGTTGCTGCTGTAGAGTCACCGGAAGCTGTACTGTCCCCGCCAGTTGATCCACCGCATCCTGCAAGCGCAGTCGCTGCAAGTGCACATGTAAGTGTCAGCGCTACTAACCTCTTTTTCATATCATTATCCTCCTGATCATCCTTTTCTGGAAACGTTTCCAGTTCTTATGAATCAATCATACGGCTTTTTTCAGATAAATACAAGTGATTTTTGTCGTCCATAATCATTTTCATCATATTTCTCATTTTTTCCATCACTTTTTTGTGAAATATCACAACAAGAAGACGCGATTCTCTGAACATCTGCCAGAAAATCGCGTCTTCTTTTTATACATTTGTAACTATTATTCGTGGCGTTCATCCAGTGCACAGTACGGTCTGTGGTATCCCACATATTTGTAGGCAGGACGGATGATCTTACCATTGTTGACAACTTCCTCCAGTCGATGGGCACTCCATCCGGAAATACGGGAGATTGCAAAAATCGGTGTATAAAGCTCCTCCGGGATCCCCAGCATGGAATATACAAATCCACTGTAGAAATCCACATTGGCACAGATTGGTTTGAACAGATGACGTTTTCTGGCGATTGCTTCGCCTGCCAGACGCTCTACTCTCTCATACAACTCATATTCTTTCTGCAGTCCTTTTTCCTCAGAAAGCCGCTTAGCATAGGATTTCAGAATCACTTCACGAGGGTCGGACAGTGTATAGACTGCATGGCCCATACCATAGATGAGACCGGATTTGTCAAATACTTTTTTATCCAGCATACCTTCCAGATATTTGGTCAGTGTTTTTTCATCCTCATAATCCGGACAGCATTTCTTAATATCAGCAAACATCTGCTGTACCTTCAGGTTAGCACCACCATGGCGGGGACCTTTCAGCGATGCAATGGAAGCTGCCGTAGCAGAATAGGTATCTGTTCCAGAAGAAGTGACTACATGATTGGTAAATGTAGAGTTGTTACCACCACCATGCTCCGCATGCAGCACCAGTGCCACATCCAGTACCTTCGCTTCCAGCTCGGTAAACTCCCCATCCGGACGAAGCATCTGCAATATATTTTCCGCAATGGACATATCTTTATTCGGCAGACGGATCACCAGCGTGTCGTCAGCATGAAAATGTCTCCATGCGCAGTAAGAATGAACTGCGATCTGCGGCATCTTTGCGATCAGCTGCAGGGACTGACGCAGTACATTGGGAACTGTTACCTCATCCGGGTTGGCATCATAACAATATAAGGTCAGAATACATCTCTGTAATGCATTCATCTGATTCTGGCTGGTAGCCTTCATTACTACGTCGCGCAGAAACTGTCCGGACAACTCCTGAAGACTCTTTACAATACGGACAAAGCTTCTAAGCTGCTTCGGTGTGGGCAGACTGCCAAACAACAACAGATATGTGGTCTCTTCAAAACCATATCTGCGATCTTCAAATCCTTGGATCAGATCATGTACATTATATCCCTGGAAATACAATTCTCCATCTGCAGGCATCTTCTTTCCATTCACACTTTTATATGAAAGGACATCGGATATCTCCGTCAGACCGGTCAGTACACCTTTACCATTGGCATCACGCAGACCACGTTTGACGTCATATTCTGTATAAAGTTCCTGATTGATCTCGCCAGATACTCTACATTCATTTACAAGCCGGTCGAACTGCTCATCCAGTTCTCTGCTCAATTCCATCATGGTAATATTGCTCATACAAACGCACCCCATCTGTCAGTTATTTTGTATACACGTATTCACGTTGCTTCCCATTATACAAAACAAGAAGAGAAATTTCAAGTGCTGATTGCAGGAAAAAGACCGATGCAGAACGTCTTCACAGCGCGCGCTTATTCATAAGATTATAGACGAATTCAAAAAGGCATGACTTTTTACAGTCATGCCCTTTGAAATGATATTGAAATCTTATAACAGATCCACCAGTTCTGCATCAGACTTTTTCGGATGCGTTACCAACAGATCACAGAGTTTCTGAACAAATTCCAGAGGAAGTCCAAGATCCTCCGCAATCAATTCTGGAGTCTTATGTTTTGTAAGAAACTGAAAGCGAATAATGGAAATCTTCCCTTCTGTCAGTCCTTTACTGTGCCCTTCCTCTCTGCCTTCACGTTTTAACATAGCTTCCTCTTCCCATCTCTGCATAAATTTCACCCCCATCTCTTCACTGGCTTTTATTTGCCTGACATGTTTATGAATTTTAAGAAGATTTTTGTTTGTATCTGGAATATCTACATTCAAAGCAGATTGTTCCATATAATTCAAAAACTGTATCAATTCCTCAGAAACTTCTTCAGCATTTGTTCCTCTTGTATTAAGAAAAATGCGGGTTGCGCCATCTTTCAGAATCAAAGCAGGATTTTCATCACAACGTGCATGAAATGTGTAACAGTACTTTCCTTCACCAAACAGATCAAATGGTGTAATCATGATTGTAAACGTATCATTTAACAAATTGAAACTTTCATCCCCAGGTTTCAGAAGTGACGAATCCATCACACTCTGATAAAATCGGCTCCGACGAAGTAAATCTGTTTTCTGGTTTTTCTGTGCTTCCGTGTTATAGATCCGCATATTTTCATCTACAGAATATACATCCAGTCGGATAGAACGGAGCCAGGGAGCCGTGCGAAGTTCCTTTTCTGTTTGAGATATTGAAAGCAATCTCAAATTCTCATCCCCAAGGATAATCCGTAGAGCAGCTTCATGTGCTTCTGGAATATCCATAACTTCATCAAACAAAAACTTATCAAGCAATGTTAATTCTTTTAGTGTTTTCAAAATATAGTTCTCCTTTATTGTATCTGCATTAGCTATGCGTTGCAAGAGAAATTACAAAAATATTTATTTTGCATAAAAATACTTACATCTGGTACGCGCAAAGAATCATGCAAAGATATAGATATTAAGATAATAGTTACTTTCGACGGACTGAATGTATACTTGGAACTAATATACATACAGATTTTGTTCAGAATAACATAACCAGGAGTTGGATGCAAGGAAAATCTACATTGAACAAGAAAAAGCCGCGGATTGCGGCTTATTTCGCATTTCCTTTTATAAACTGTCTTCCTTCATGATCCATCTCATAATTTTCTTTATAGATCAACTGTGAGATTGGTACGATTTCATACCCTTTCTCCTGAAGCCCGGTGATTACACGTTCCAGGGCATCCGGAGTGTATTTGGCACCATTGTGCATAAGAATGATCGAACCATTTCCAAGATGATCATTATCTAACACACGGGAGACGATATTGTCAGCTCCGTAGTCCTTCCAGTCTAAACTGTCAATATTCCACTGTATCACATGATATCCAAGACTGTTGGCCGCATCAATCAGTGTATCATTGTAATCTCCATAGGGTGGACGGAAGAGGATCATATCCTGTCCGGTCAGTTCCTTTACTTTATCATGAACCTTCTGAATCTCCTGTTTACATTCATCGGCTGACAGTGTGGACATCTGTTTGTGATTCTCACTGTGATTGCCAAGATCATGTCCAGCAGCAGCAATAGCTTTTACATCATCCGGGTAAGATTCCACCCACCCCCCAGTCATGAAGAACGTGGTTTTCACATGATACTTTTCCAGAATGGACAGCAAGGTCTCGGTTTGTTCGTTGCCCCAGGCAGCATCGAAGCTGATCGCAACTTTAGGACTTTCGGTATTGACACAGTAGATCGGCAGCTTTCTGGAACTCACAATTCCAGATGTGGGAGTTAACTGTTTCTGAAAGGAAAAAAGGCAGATGAGTACAAGCATCAGGCAAAGGCAGGGGGCGATCATGCGCTGAATGGAAAGAGCGGATAGAAAGGAAGCAATGCGTTTCATAAGACCTCCGGAATTATTCAGATATTTCTAAAATAATGTATGTATAAGGCAAAATGGATATGCCACTTTTTAAGATGTAAAACTCGGAATAGAGTAGAAATGATTTTCAAAAGACCGATGCAAGGTATTCTGCATCGGTCTTTTTGACAAAATCATACAGCCTTCTTCTCCGGCAGCTGTGCCAGAATGATGGCACAGAAGATCAGCACACAGCCAAACAGTTCCTTAAGACTCAGTCCCTGTCCCAGCAGTACCCAGCCAGCCAGTACCGAGAACACGGACTCCAGACTGAGAAGCAGGGAGGCTACCGTCGGATCTGCATTTTTCTGCGCTATGATCTGCAGGGTATACGCCACTCCACAGGACATTACACCGGCATAAAGCACCGGCTGCCATGCCTGCAGGATCTCCGTAAACACCGGCTGCTCCCACAGCAGAGTTGGAACTGCACTGATGATCGCAGCTGTCAGGAACTGGATCGCGGACATTTTCACGCCATCCACTTTCGGTGAAAAATGATCGATCACCAGAATATGGATTGAAAATGCAATTGCACACAGCAGCACCAGAAAATCTCCCAGTCCCAGGCGAAGGCTCTCCGTCATACACAGAAAATAGAATCCGACCACAGCGATAGCTACGCAGCCAATGATCAGCAGGCGTACTTTCTTACCGATAAATATCCCCAGCAGCGGCACGATCACAATATACATAGCTGTGATGAATCCGGCTTTTCCAACCGTCGTAAATAAGATGCCCCATTGCTGCAGAGTACTGGCAACAGCCAGTGCGATTCCACAGCAGATTCCACCAATGATCAGTGTCTTCTGTCCTGCACCTTTTTCTGCGCCCGTTTTCCGTTGACGATCCATAAACCAGATCACCGGCAGCAACACGATCGCTCCGATCAGGAATCTTGCCATATTAAAGGTAAAAGGTCCCACGTAATCCATGCCCACGCTCTGCGCTACAAATGCGCAGCCCCAGATCAGGGCTGTGAGCACCAGCAGGATATTATTTTTCATTCGATCCACTTCTTTTGTCTCCTCATATAAGTTTTCTGAAAACCACAAAATACCTGCCAGGTGTTGGCACCCGGCAGGCAATCATCTGATTTCCTTATGACAACTCAAAAGCTCCTGTATATAACTGGTAGTAACGTCCTTTCTCTGCCAGCAGAGATTCATGGTCTCCACGCTCAATGATCCGTCCCTGATCCAGAACCATGATCACATCTGAGTTCTTGATCGTAGACAGACGATGGGCAATGACAAATACTGTACGTCCCTTCATCAGCTTATCCATACCATTCTGTACAATGGTCTCTGTACGGGTATCAATACTGGAGGTTGCCTCATCCAGCACCAGTACCGGCGGGTCGGCGATGGCTGCTCTGGCGATGGCCAGCAGCTGACGCTCGCCCTGCGAGAGTTCCGAGCCGTCTCCATCCAGCATTGTATCATATCCTTGCGGAAGTTTGGTAATAAAATAATGTGCATTTGCGAGTTTTGCAGCTGCAACAACTTCCTCGTCTGTTGCATCCAGCTTTCCATAACGGATATTGTCTGCCACTGTTCCGGTGAACAGATGGGTATCCTGCAGTACCATTCCAAGGGATCTTCTTAAATCCGGCTTCTTGATCTTGTTAATATTGATGCCATCATAACGGATCTTTCCGTCCTGAATATCATAAAAACGGTTCAGCAGATTGGTAATGGTGGTCTTGCCGGCTCCGGTCGCTCCTACAAAGGCAATCTTCTGACCTGGCTTTGCATACATCTTAATGTCATGAAGCACGATCTTGTCATCGTTGTATCCAAAATCCACACCGTTAAACACCACATCACCCTGCAGTTTTTCATAAGTGACAGTGCCGTCTGCCTGATGAGGATGTTTCCATGCCCAGACACCGGTACGCACCGGAGATTCCGTGAGAGTTCCATCCGGCTGTTCCACTGCATTTACCAGCGTCACATAACCATTATCCACCTCTTCCGGCTCATCAAGCAGATCAAACACACGCTCAGCACCGGCCAATGCCATAATGATAGAGTTGAACTGCTGAGACACCTGCGTGATCGGCATATTGAAGCTTCTGGTCAACTGCAGGAAGGATGCCAGACCGCCAAGGGTCAGACCGCCGATTCCGGTAATAGCAAGGACAGATCCCACACCAAGAGTCAGCACATAGTTGATATTTCCAAGGTTCGCCATGACAGGCATCAGAATATTTGCATAGGTATTTGCATTTTTTGCACTGTTGAACAGTCCGTCATTAAGAATATAAAAATTCTTCTTGGACTCCTCTTCATGACAGAATACCTTTACAACCTTCTGGCCTTCCATCATTTCCTCAATATAACCGTTCAGTTTACCAAGATCTTTCTGCTGTTCAATAAAATATTTTCCACTCTGCGCTCCGATTTTACGAACTGTTTTCAACATAACGAAGATCATTACAATGATCAGCAGAGTCAGCTGCGGGCTCAGTACGATCATGGAAATAAAAGTGCCGATGATCGTGATGGAGCAGCTGAATAACTGCGGAATACTCTGACTGATCATCTGGCGCAAGGTATCCGTATCATTGGTATAGCAGCTCATGATATCACCATGTGCATGGGTATCAAAATATTTGATCGGCAGTTTCTCCATATGCGTGAACATCTCATCACGGATCTGCTTTAAGGTTCCCTGGGTCACATTGATCATCAATCTTGCATACAGATATGTGGCTGCAGTTCCTGCATAATAGATAACCGCCATCACAAGCAATGCCCGCAAAAGCGGTGCAAAGGTCGGATCTGCCGAGGTCAGGAACGGTGTAATATAATCATCGATCAGATTTTTAATAAACAGGTTTCCAGCTACTCCGGCAAGAGAGCTGATCACGATAGCGATCAGTACGATCACAAATTCCATTTTATAATATTTCCAGATATAACCGAGCAGGCGCTTCAGAGTCTTGCCCGGGTTACGGCTTCCGCGGCGCTTCATGCCCGGATTTCCACCTGGTTTCTGTCCCGATCCCATCATTTTACTCATTTTCTCCCGCTCCTTTCTGCTGTAATCTGTAAATATCGCGGTAGATCTCATTGGTTCTTAGAAGTTCGTCATGCGTTCCCATTCCTGAGATCCGTCCCTGATCCAGCACAAGGATACGGTCTGCATCCTGTACAGAAGAAATACGCTGGGCAATGATCAGCTTGGTCGTATCCGGGATCTCCTCACGAAATGCCTTCCTGATCAATGCATCCGTCTTGGTATCCACTGCACTGGTGGAATCGTCAAGGATCAGGATCTTCGGCTTCTTCAACAGAGCTCTTGCAATACAAAGACGCTGCTTCTGTCCACCGGACACATTGGTTCCGCCCTGCTCAATATAAGTCTCATAGCCCTGGGGCATTTTCTCGATAAATTCGCTGGCCTGCGCAAGCTCACAGGCATGACGGCACTCTTCCTCCGTCGCGTCTTTATTGCCCCAGCGGAGATTTTCAAGGATCGTGCCGGAGAACAGTACATTTTTCTGAAGCACCATGGACACCTCATTACGAAGAGTCTCGATGTCATAATCACGCACATCCACACCGCCGACCTTGACCGCACCGTTCAGTACATCATACAGACGCGGGATCAACTGTACAAAGGTAGACTTGGAACTTCCGGTTCCACCGATGATTCCAATGGTCTCACCTGAGTGAATGGAAAGATTAATATCACGAAGTACGCATTTTTCCTGCTGCGCTTCTTTATCCTGCTCGTCTCCGTAAGCAAAATCCACATGATCAAACTCAATGGAACCGTCTTTTACTTCGTAGACCGGCTGCTCCGGATTGGTCAGGCTGCTCTTCTCATCCAGTACTTCCACAATACGCTTTGCAGAAGAGATTGCCATGGTCACCATAACAAATACCATGGAGATCATCATGAGACTCATGAGAATCTGTATGGTGTAAGTAAACAGACTCATCAGATCTCCGGTGGTCATGGAGCCATTTCCAACGATCATCTTTGCGCCGATCCAGGAGATCAGAAGAATACAGGTGTATACTGTAAACTGCATCACCGGCTGGTTCATGATGACCAGACGCTCTGCATGGACACTCATCTTTTTCAGATTGTCTGTAGCATCACAGAATTTCTTATTTTCATGGTCTTCCCGCACATACGCTTTCACCACGCGGATACCGGTCAGATTCTCCTGAACGCTGGCATTCAGCTTATCATAGCCTTTGAACATCTTATCAAAGATCGGAAATGCGTGGCTTACGATAAATGCCATCACGCCGCCTAAGAATACCAGTGCGACCAGGAAGATCAGGGAAATCTTCGGACTGATAGATACACACATTACCAGTGCTGAGATCATCATGATCGGGGCACGGACAAACATACGAATCAGCATCTGGTATGCATTCTGTACGTTGGTCACATCGGTGGTCATACGGGTTACAAGGCCAGCTGTGGAAAAATGGTCAATGTTCTGGAACGAAAAATCCTGAATATTGTCATACATGGCCTTTCTTAAATTTTTACCAAATCCCATGGATGCTCTCGCTGCAAATACGCCGGACAGAGTTCCTGCTGCCAGAGAGAGCATGGCAACTACCAGCATCAGCAGTCCCATCTTCACCACATAATTCATATTTCCTGCTTCCACACCATTGTCAATGACTTTCGCCATCAGCATGGGCAGCAGCACTTCCAGAATGACTTCAAAAGTCACACTGATCGGTGAAAGCAGCGTATCTCGCTTATATTCTCCGATATATGACATGAGTTTCTTAATCATATTCTGCCTCCTTCAATCCAGTCTCCATTTTATTGATACAACGGATCCACCACGACCGTTCCTCCGGTGTGAGCCATCCGTTCATCTTCGATTCCATCTGCTCCAGACGATTGATGACCTCACTTTGTATCTTCATTCCTTCATCTGTCAGTACCAGCTCCTTTTGTCTGGCATCGGTACTTACGCTTCTGCGCTCCAGCAGTCCCCGCTTCTCCAGACACTGCACCACGCTGCACACGGATGACCGGCGGATCTTAAACTCTGCTTCCAGCTCCTTCTGAAATGCAGGTTCCTTCTTCCAGGCCTTCCACCACAGATAGCCCAGTACCCGGCTCTGCACAGAAGAGATCTCAAGATCTGCCATCTGCTGCTCTGTCGCTCTTCTTACCAGATGACTCAAGTCCATGATTGCCTTAATCGGATGATTCTCCATCTCCAAACTTATGGTCCTCCTTCCATAATATCTCAAGAGTCAGAGCAACTCGCATTGCTCTGACTCTCAGCAAAAAGTTAGAACTCTAACGATTATACGTTAGAGTTCTAATAAAGTCAACAAACAAAATATGAAATTTCTGTGAAAACCTGCTTACTGCCGGTTCCTCTTCTCTTTCAAACGATCCAGCCGAAGCTTCTTGATCAGATCCCGGATCTCTGCGGAGACGGTCTCTCCCCTGGCAGTCATAAAACGGGAACCCGGGTTGTGGGTCAGGAACCACTCGGCATTCTCTGCCATGCGGTTCTTCAACTGCTGCTGCAATTCCTCCAGCCGAACACTCTCCAGATCCAGGCTCTGCACCTTCTGTGCCAGTGCTTCTTTCTTCTCTGCGATATTTTCCGTCACAGTAGCTTTTGCAAATGTGGCTGTTGCTTCCAGCAGACGCTTTTTCTCAGCAGCCCGCTGTTCCAGCTCCTGCAGGATCTGCTCTGCCTGATCCAGCAGTTTTCTCAGATCCATGGCCTTGCGGAATGCGCCTGCAAAATCATATACCATGCAGACCGTGATCAGAAATGTCATAACTGACACAAATTCACTGTTGAGCCAGAATACAAACCGCTCCACCTGCGGCTGCACCACATAGACCATCATCACACTGAAGAATCCCCACACAATGGAGGAACTCAGACAAATATGACCTTTGTACTGAAAATGCTGGTTACTGTAATCCCAGTAGCGTACCTTGAACAGGCGCACCATGACCTCACCGGTCACAAGCTCCAGAAGTGTGGCACCGATCAGACCTGCAATGTACACTGCCGCCGGGTGCTGGTCAAAGGGCATAGTGATCAATAATACCAGGACAGCGCCACTTCCATATAAAGGAAGCCAGGGCCCCTTTAAGAAGCCCCGGTTCACAAAACAATGCTGCTTGAGCGACACATAAGTGGTCTCAAAACACCATCCAAATATACAATACAGATAGAAAAATGACAGCCACTGGCGAAATTCATAGTGAAACATAGATGTCCTCCCAGTTGTCTGTGTGCGTATCTTATACGTTGATGTCAGCTTTTACGCCAAGTAACTCTTTATTTGCATCCAGGATCGGCTGCACTACATCTTTCAGGAATGCAGTCACCTGAATCTCAGAACGTCCGGTATAACGAGCCGGATCCATGCATGCCTCCAGCTGCTCCAATGTCATGTTAAATGCCGGATCAGCTGCGATCAGCTCCAGAAGATTGTTGTCCTTACCTTCTACTTTCACATTTCTTCCTGCTTCCATGGAAAGCTCACGAATACGCTCATGCAGTTCCTGACGGTCTCCGCCTGCTTTTACTGCGTCCATCATGATATTTTCAGTCGCCATGAACGGAAGCTCACTTCTCAGACGTTTCTCGATCACCTTCGGATATACTACCAGACCATCTACCACGTTCAGGCACAGATCCAAGATACCGTCGATTGCCAGGAAGCCTTCCGGAACGGAAAGTCTCTTGTTTGCGGAGTCATCCAGCGTTCTCTCAAACCACTGGGTTGCTGAGGTGATCGCCGGATTCAGCGCATCCACCATCACATATCTGGACAGAGAAGCAATACGCTCACTTCTCATAGGATTTCTCTTATACGCCATTGCAGAAGAACCGATCTGAGATTTTTCAAATGGCTCCTCTACCTCTTTCAGATGCTGCAGCAGACGGATATCGTTGGACATCTTGTGCGCACTTGCCGCAATACCTGCCAGTACATTCAGTACTCTGGTGTCCACCTTACGGGAGTAAGTCTGACCGGATACCGGTACGCATTTCTCAAAGCCCATCTTCTTAGCGATCATAGGATCGATCTTGTCGATGGTCTCCTGATCTCCGTCAAAGAGCTCCAGGAAACTTGCCTGGGTTCCTGTGGTTCCCTTGGATCCCAGCAGCTTCATACCATCTAATACATATTCCACATCTTCCAGATCCATGCAGAACTCGTTGAGCCACAGGGATGCTCTCTTACCTACCGTGGTCGGCTGTGCCGGCTGGAAGTGAGTAAATGCCAGGGTTGGCAGTGCTTTATATTCATCTGCAAATTTTGCAAGCTCAGCGATCACATTGATCAGCTTTTTACGGACCAGACGAAGTGCCTCGGTCATCACGATAATATCTGTGTTGTCTCCTACATAACAGGAAGTTGCACCCAGATGGATGATTCCTTTTGCTTTCGGACACTGTACACCATATGCATAAACATGGGACATAACATCATGGCGAACTTCCTTCTCGCGGGCTTTTGCCACATCATAATTAATATCTTCTGCATGGGCTTTCAGTTCATCGATCTGCTCCTGTGTGATCGGAAGTCCCAGCTCCTTCTCGGTCTCTGCCAGTGCGATCCACAGCTTTCTCCAGGTGCGGAATTTCATATCCTGAGAGAAAATGTACTGCATCTCCTTGCTGGCATAACGCTCTGATAACGGACTGCTATATCTGTCTGTGCTCATGTTTTTGTTCCTTTCTGTTTTGTTTAAATTAATTATATCCACAGTGCTAGCGCTCGTAGTCGCCGCGAATATCCTCTTTCGGGGGATCCAACGGATATTTTCCGGTAAAGCATCCGCTGCAGCAGGGAAGTCCATCCACCATATCTTTCAATCTGTCCAGTTCCAGATAGGCAAGGGAGTCCGCTCCGATGATCTGACGGATCTCCTCCACGGACCGGTTATAAGCGATCAGCTGCTCACGGGCCGGCACATCGGTACCAAAGTAGCACGGATACAGAAATGGCGGAGAGCTGACTCTCATGTGCACCTCTGTGGCTCCCGCATCCCGAAGCATCTTCACGATTCGGTCACTGGTGGTTCCACGGACAATGGAATCATCGATCATGATCACACGTTTTCCATTTACCGCTTCTTTCAGAACATTTAATTTTACCTGCACACTGGATTCCCGGTTGCTCTGCTTGGGTTTAATAAAGGTTCTTCCTATATAACTGTTTTTTACAAATGCAGTTCCATAAGGAATTCCTGACTGAAGAGAATATCCCAATGCCGCTGCATTACCAGACTCCGGGACACCTACCACCAGGTCTGCCTCCACCGGGCTGTCCATAGCAAGATATTTACCTGCCCGAATACGGGAACTGTAGACACTGATGCCATCAATATGACTGTCCGGTCTGGCAAAATAAATGTATTCAAACACACAACGTGCTTCTTTTTCTTTTGGAAGACAACGACTCTTGTCAGAGACGATGCCTGTCTTCGGAGAGATGCTGACGATCTCACCCGGCTCCACATCACGGACAAATTCTGCGCCGATCGTATGAAGAGCGCAGGTCTCGGATGCCAGAATGTAGGTGTTATCTCTCTTACCAATACAGAGCGGTCGGAATCCGTAAGGATCTCTGGCTCCGATCAACTTTCTTGGGGACATAACGACCAGAGAATAAGCTCCCTGGATCTTATCCATGGCTCTTGCAACTGCTTCTTCTGCGGATTTTGCATTCACACGCTCTCTGGCAATATGATAGGCAATGACCTCAGAATCAATGGTCGTCTGGAAAATTGCTCCGCTGTACTCCAGTTCATGCCGAAGCTGTGGTGTATTGATCAGATTACCATTGTGGGCAACTGCCAGAGTACCTTTAATATAATTAAGGACCAGCGGCTGTGCATTCTCTCTGGTGCTGCTTCCTGCCGTGGAATAACGGGTATGCCCCACTGCAATATCACCATGCATTCCTTCCAGAATCTCCGGGGTAAATACTTCATTGACCAGTCCCATGCCCTTGTGGGTCGTCACTTTACGGGGTCCGTCCGTATCTCCTACTGCGATTCCGCAGCTCTCCTGTCCACGGTGCTGCAGTGCCAGCAGTCCATAATATACGGATGAGGCCACATCGCCTCCATCGAAATCATAGATACCGAACACACCGCACTCTTCATGCAGTCCATTCAGATCTTCTTCCATTTCAAAAACCTTCGTACTTTCCATCCGCTGTCATCCTTCCTGTCCGATTTTATAAAAAAATCTGCGTTGTACGCGAATAGTATAACTTGCGACAATGGGAATTTCAATATTTTGATTAGAATTTTTTATAAATTGTAACTTATTTATAAGAAAACCAGTCCAATTAAACTATCTCTGATTAAATCTGGATAAAAACTGTCTGGTCCGCTCTTCCTGTGTATGACCGAATACCTGATCCGGTGTACCCTGTTCCACAATAAATCCATTATCCATAAATACGACCTGATTGGCCACATCTCTGGCAAATGCCATCTCATGGGTAACGATGATCATGGTCATCTTCTGATCTGCCAGTCCTTTGATGACCTTCAGGACTTCACCGGTCAGCTCCGGATCCAGCGCGGAAGTCGGCTCATCAAAGCACAGAATATCAGGGCGAAGGGCCAGGGCACGGGCAATCGCCACACGCTGACACTGTCCGCCGGACAACTGATGGGGATAATTACCCATCCGGTCAGCAAGTCCCATATCTTTCAACAGCTCCACGGCCTGTCCTTCAATCTCGTCGTGGATCTCTTTCTTTCTCACTTTATAATCCGGCTGTTCCTTCTCCAGCAGTTCCTTGGCCAGCATAACATTTTCCAGTGCTGTATACTGCGGAAACAGGTTAAATGACTGGAACACCAGTCCAAAATGCAGCCGCTTCTTACGGATCTCTGCTTCCTGCGTGGAGGACTTCTGTGCAGCGTCAAACAAAGTCTCTCCGTTGACCTTGATAATTCCACCATCTGGTCTCTCCAGGAAATTCAGGCAGCGAAGCAGTGTCGTCTTACCGCTTCCTGAAGAACCGATGATAGAGAGCACCTGGCTCTTCTCCAGAGAAAAGCTGATGTCCTTGAGCACTTCCGTGCCTTCAAATGATTTGCAAATATGTTCTACTTCCAGAATTGGCATCTTCTTCTCCCTCCCTTACCTGAAATAATCCAGTTTTTTCTCAAGCTGTCCTAACAGAACGGTCAGAACACCATTGAAGATCAGATAATAAACTGCCGTGAAGAACAGCGGCCAGATGGCTCCTGAGATTCCCTGGGAACCTTTCATGAAAGCCTGTCCTGCCCAGATGATCTCCTGCAGTGCGATAATACGTGCCAGTGAGGTATCCTTTACCAGCGTGATGATCTCATTGGACATGGGCGGAACGATCCGCTTGATCATCTGCAGTAAGGTTACCTTAAAGAAAATCTGTGCTTTGGTCATGCCAAGCACCAGTCCTGCTTCTTCCTGTCCCTTCGGCACACTCTGGATCCCCCCACGGTAGATCTCAGAAAAATAGCAGGCATAGTTAAAAATAAAGGATACAGCAGCCGCCATAAAACGTCCGGTCTCTCCGCCGCCCCAGATCGTCTTTCCAAGAACCAGCCCTGGGAAATAATAGATGATCAGAAGCTGGATCATCAGCGGCGTACCACGCACGATCCATACGATCACTTTGGTAAAATAACTCAGCGGCTTAAACTGTGACATAGAACCGAATGCAATAATAAGTCCCAGCGGGAACGCGCCGATCAGCGTCACCAAAAATAACCTTAAAGTCTGTAAAAAGCCGATGTTCAGTGAATGAACAACGATCGGCATCTGTTGTAATATCAGTTCCATGTAAATCCTTCTCCTATTTCTCTTGTTTATTACGCACGAAAGCAGTGCAGTTTTCGCTTACGTTCCGACTGCACTGCCATAATGGTTTTCATTTCTTTTCAAACAGAACTTATTTGATAAGTGCTGCCTGTACTCCATAGGTCTCTGCAACCTTCTCCATACTACCATCCTCAAGGCTGGTTGTAAAGTAATCATTGAGTGCTGCTGCAAGATCGGAGCCTTTACGGAAGCCTACACCATACTCCTCGCTGTTCAGGCCGATGGTGTAAGTCAGATCTGCATATCCGGTTCCCTCACCGATCATGGCACCTGCCATCAGTGAATCGATGACTGCTGCATCAGAGCTCTTGGAAGCAACCTCCATCAGAGCATCTGCCTGAGAAGATACCGGTGTGTAGTTCAGGCCCAGAGCGCTTACCTCAGCCTCTCCTGCACTTCCTGCTTCTACTGCGAAGCTTAAGTCTTTGAGACTCTCTTCATCCTGATACTGATCAGCTACATCAGCCGGAACAACAACTACCTGTGCATTGTTAAGATATGCATTGGTGCACTCCATAGCACTGGTAACTTCGTCTGTCAGAGTCATTCCGTTCCATACACAGTCGATGGTCTTTCCTTCAAGCTCCAGGATCTTGTTATCCCAGTCGATTACCTGGAACTCAGCAGTTACACCAAGGCTCTCTGCGAATGCTTTTGCCATAGCAGCATCGAATCCGATCCACTCGCCATTCTCATCTTTGTAATCCATCGGCTCAAACTCGGTAATACCAACTACCAGAGTTCCTTTTTCTTTTACATATGCAAGATCGCTCTTAGCATCTGCTGCTGTGTCTTCTGCTGCCTCTGCAGTATCTTCTGTTGCCTCTGCATCTGCTGCTGTATCCTCTGCTGCTGCATCAGTTGATGCGGATGTATCTGCGCTGCTTCCACAACCGGTCACCATTGCTGCGGTCATGGCTCCTACTAACATAAGTGCTACTAACTTTTTCATAATAGATCCTCCTGTTGATCGTTTTGTATGCTACCACTCTACCATGGTAAAGCAATCAAATATGAATGAATTATAGCAAGCACTTCTATAATTGTCAACCAGTTTTTTGACGACTTCTGTAATCTTCTTCCCAGCGAAGCAGTTTTTTCTGAGGATCCGTGTCATCTGCCTCCGGTGTGCGCGCTTTCTTTCCGTTTCCCGGACGTTTTCCTGCTGCCAGCTGTTCTGCCAGCTCCCTGTATTTTCTTGTATCTTCATGAGGAGCGAACTGCATGGACGTTTCAAAGCACTCCACTGCCCGTTCAAACAGGAACTGCCGCACATAGCAGATCCCCAGATTGTTCCACACTGCCGCATAGAACTCTACGCCAAGCCGGGTATTCTGATGCATCCGCAGGATTCTTCGATACTCTTCCGCTGCCGCCCATTCGTTGCGGCTGTTCAGAAGTCCGTCCGCCCGGAGCTTTAAGCGCTCCTGTTCCTGCATAGTACCGAGGCTCTTCAGCTGCTCCCCCAGCTCTGCCAGTTCCTGATTGGTAAACAGATCCACTGCTCCCACAATGGAGATCACCAGATTCTGAAAGTTCGTCCCGGACTCCTTCCCATTGCGAATCCTTCTGGCAAGCTCTGAGGAACCGATCTCTTCCTCCAGCCAGCGGCACAGACGGTCATCGAACATCTGCGGCTCTGCCAGACAGATATTGTGATACAAAAACCATGCCAGTTCTTCCAGACTGTACATATTAAGACCCGCCTGTTCCAGAAAATACGGTGTCTTTGCCCTGCGGTATTTACAGATCGTTACCAGTGCCATGACCGTCCTCCTGTTCTTCCATCAAAAATGATTCCTTCCAGTACAGATCTGACGCGGGGTACAACTCGCCGAAGCCCAGGTCTGTCACCTTCACCTCACAGCGGTACCGGTCTGTAAAATGCGCCTCGACCAGTACTCTGGAAGCTCCATCCGGTCTTGCAGGCAGATCCGTCAGCTGGAACCGCTTTCTCACCGGATCTCCACCCATCATGGACTGAAAGTAAAATTCTAAAATATGATCTTCTCCCCGCAGCAGCATTTCTGTGTGACAGCCCGCATCGTACCAGCTGCATCCGGCACTGATCAGCGTGTAGATCACTTCTTTTCCATTTTTGATGCTGCGGATCCCCACATTGTGAAGCAGCGTCTGTTCATTTAAAAATAAATACTTTTTCTTTCCGCTCTGATCCCCCGCTGCTGCACAGGCACCTCTGGCATGAATCTGTTCCGCCAGAAAGACTCTCCGGTGAAAACAGATCTCTTCCCGGCTTTTCTTATAATCTCTGGCATTAAAATCTGTTCCCGCCAGAAAGACTGCCGACACCGGGCCACCTCCAAACCGCTCTTTGGCCAGCTGTGCCAGCTTTTCGTCCCGGCTTCCTTCCAGAAGAGTTCCCACATGCCAGTATTCCGGCTCTCCAGCCTTCACAAGCATGGGCATGGCCCGTCGGTTCACTTCCAGCCATGTAGCCTTGATCTCATCTGTGTCAAATTCCAGAAGCCAGACCCGGTGCTGCCAGATGTCCGGTGTCTGCTCCATCACAAAGGACACCAGGCTCTGGGTCTCGCTTAAGATCTGTAGCTGCTCTCTTAAAAATCCTGCTTCACAGGCTTCCTGCATATACTGCTCAATCGTCTCCTTCTCCATATCCGGAAGGACCAGAGATACCTGCATCTCTTCCTTGACAGCAAAGCGCTTCAGCGCGGACAGCACCTTCCGAAAGCAGGCACACCGGCCTGTCTGTCCTGTGAAATCAAGGGGCAGCGGCTGAGCCTCTTTCATCTGTATCGACTGATAGCAGACCTTTGGATATTCTTCCCGGTAATCCACTCCCACTGCCAGCGGATTCCGTCCACTTGTTATCTTCATCGCTCTCTTCCTCCGCTACCTTGCCCGAAATCCATCCTGCGTGATCTCCAGCAGCTCTTCATATTCTGCCATCATCCGGCGCAGTGCCTTTTCCTGATGAAGGTCCAATGCCCTCTGCATCCGGCACAGTCTCTCATAACGGGTCTTATTGTCTTCGCAGTCCTGTTGCTGTTCCAGCGTCTTTGATACGGTGGAGACCACGGTTCCATCCGGCTTCTCCTCCGTGAAAAACCAGGTCAGCCGTTCCCCGTAGAACAATGGGAAGGATTTTACAAAGATACCTCCGCAGACCGGGAACAATTGTACCGTCATATAATCAAAGGTCCGCTTTCCATGATATTCCAGCACATAATGAAGGATCACCTTGTGAGACGGATCACAACGATACTCCAGGACTGTCCTTGCATCCTGATACTCAATCTCATCGGTCAGCGGAACCAGCTGATCCATAAACGCAAACCGTGTCCGCCGGATAGCCGGTTCCTTCAGAAGTCTTCCCGCCAGCCGTTTCTGAGCATCCGTCAGAAGCAGAAGTGCCGAATACTGTCTGAGCACCGACAGCTCTGCCACCGTGCACAGATGGTCCTCCCACATAAGATGGTGTTCCAGACTTTGGAAAAATCCTTCCGGCACCGGCTCATTTTTCACAAAATCCTTCCAGCTCATATAATTCAGCCAGGCGCTGATCATGACCGGATCTCCACCTCGGTCATCCACCTGCTGAAATACCGGGAACACCTCTTCTGTCATATGCTCCGTAAACAGGGACTGTGCAAGTAAAGTATCCTCCAGCTCCGGCAATACCAATCCAAACTGGTCTGCCGCTTTCCACAATCTCAGAAGCTCTTCTGTATTTCCCTTAAGCTCCTCTGCCAGAAGTGCCACGATCTTCTCTGTATAAACACCTTTTCTAAACACCTCTCTGGCAAATGGCCGCAGGTGCTCTTTGGTATCTCTCTCATCACTGAGCAGACGCTGAAGAAGTTTTAACAGAGAACGGGGATCTACAAGCTTACATCCTGTCTCTTTCAGAAGAGCATACGCCTCTTCATCCTTTCTCACATAGATCAGGATCTCCAGATAGGCAGCCTGATCTTCTCTGGAAAGCTTTTCCGGATGCTCAATGACCAGCCGCTCGTCCAGTTCTTTTCCAGGCTCCAGTCTCCGGTGACGCTTCTCATAGTCCAGAACTTTAAGCTTCAGCTGCTGCGCATATGTTTCACTCAAGCCCTGATCTTCCAGAAGCCGATAAGCAGCATCCACATTATCATGGGTCAGACGGCCTTCCACTCCGCCCTCCACCAGATAGATGTTCAGCCCCCGGTTATTTTTCAGACGCATAAGACACATCTGCAGAAACCGCGGCTCGATCATCAACCGTTTCAGGTTATATTTTACTGTTCCCACATGCTCACGACCCGCCTCATCGATCAGAACGACCTTCGCCCGGGGCGTATAGACCTGTACCTGGGCAGTCCCGTTCTGTAAAGGCACGATCTGAGGGCGCTCCAGCTGCGCATGCACTACTTTTATCTGACGGATCCTCCGATCCTCACAGGTGACCTTTCTGGTAAATAAAAGCTCCGCCACTGCCGTCAGCTCTTCATTGTCCAGTGTCTCCGGCAGCAGACACCTTCCATACAGCCACGCCAGTTCTTCATTGATCCGACGCTCCTTGACCTGTTGAAGCAGAAATTCCTGCATCTTTTTTCTGTGCTCCTCGTACTCCGGCCTGCGGATAGCTCCGAATCGCACCAGATTGCTGTAGAACACAGTCTTCTGACGGCTGGTCAATGTGTTGTGATATTCAAAATACAACAGAATCTGCCGCGGAAGCAGCTTGTCATAGTCCTCCGGCAGAGAATAAATAAAATACTCATAGAGATTGGTGATCTTGGCATCCAGCTCCACGCCTTTTTCGTACCAGCCAAAAGCTTCCTTGTCTGTCCGATGCCCGCGGATGTAGACCGCACACACAGCTCCCACGGTCTCTTTACAGGGTTCCTTCTGATAACATCCCTTCAACAGACGCACAGCCAACGGAGACCAGCGCTTCAGCCTTACAGCCTGTCCTGCCGCCAGCAATGCGATCTGGGAAGTCAGAAGCCCATGTTCCGATGCCCATGCACAGATCTGCAGGACAAATCCATCCAGCCCCTGAAACAATGCTGCATCCTCACTCAACAGATTCCATGCTTCCAGATACAGAAGACGGTGCCTGGTACCCATCCGATACTGACGCTCCAGGATCCGATAACGGGTTCTCTTGTCTCTTAACAGTTCCGGATCCAGCTTCAGCAGAAAATATGTGAGCATCCAGTCTTCCGGGTATTTCTGGTAGAGTTTCCGAAGTTGGACTACCGCCTGTTCCGTCACCTGACCGTCTTTTCGATAAATGCTGTTCACATAGAGATAGAGTTCCTTCGTTCTCACATCCCGCTGCTGAAACAGTCTGGTCTTCTCATATTTGCGAAGGATCCAGCCGGCTTCCTCCTGACGGTTCTCAAGCCCCATCACCCATGCATTCAGAAGCATCCATGCAGAATGATCCGGATCCAGCTCCAGCAATGTATCCACATGAGTCCGGAACTCTTTTACCGCATCCTTCCGGCTACAGGTATGAAGCTCTGATTTTTCCATACAAAGCTGAAGACCCGCCAGTGCCTGCTCCCGCTTTCTCTTTAACAGCCATGCTTCACTGCGCCCTTTGCCCCTGCAAGGCTTCTCCTGCGCATTTTCTTCCGGCTCCTCAGTCTCTTCCGGCAGTGACAGATCTTCCAGATTCTCCACCGCAGGCTCCTGGGAACGGATCCTTATGGTAACCGGAATCTCATATTCTCCCGCATTGGATTCGATCCAGAGAGATTCTGTAAAGGTCTCTCCCGGCCGCAGATGCTCTGCATAATACGTATATTCCAGCCTTGCGGCTCTTCCAAAGAACGAGGACTTCTGAAAAGTCAGCCCTGGCACCCGGCTGAAGATCATGCCCTTCACCCGTCTCTCGTCCTGAGAGCTGACGATCAGATCCCCTTTGACTCCTTTTCCCGGATCCAGCTCAATCTCGATCCGCTCCGGCTCTGTGGTCAGCCGCACTTGGTCGTATGAAAATATTCCATTAGAAAAATCAATGATCTTCTCTTTCATGTGTCCCCCGTTGCAAATTTGCTTACTTCGTGTGATAATGAGGATATCTGATTATTATTATAACACCCATGGTTTATCTTTCGCAACCATGGCAGAGACTAACGCAAAGGAAATAAGATTATGAGTACAAGCATGGAACAGAAAATAGAAGGAAAAGAACATTTTCATGGCAGTGACCTGGAAAAAATCGAGAAATATTTTGGCATTCCAAAGGAAAAGATCACCGGATTCGGTGCCAACGTAAATCCACTTGGCATCTCTCCTAAGATGAAAGAAGGACTGGCCACACATCTTGATGTGCTGACTGCGTACCCGGACCCGGAATATACCGAGTTGCGGAAGCACATCGCCTCTTACGCCGGATGCAAACCAGAGCAGGTACTGGTAGGAAATGGATGTACGGAACTGATCTCTTTGTTCATCGGTATCCATCATCCGAAGAAAGCACTGGTCGTTTCTCCCACTTATTCCGAATATGAACGGGAATTAAGATTAGTTGGCAGCGAAGTCAACTATTATGCATTAAAAGAAGAACTGGATTTCCAGATGGATGTGGATGATTTCTGCCAGACATTAAAAGACGGCACAGAACTTTGCATTATCTGCAATCCGAACAATCCCACCTCCACAGCCACCACCCCGGATGACATGAGACAGATCCTGGAGTGCTGCAAGAATCATCACATTTTCCTTATGGTGGATGAGACTTATGCCGAATTTGCACCGGAAGATACCAGTGTGAGTTCCGTAAATCTCCTGTCAGAATTTGATAACTTTGCGATTCTGCGCGGCATCTCCAAATTCTTCGCCGCTCCGGGACTTCGTCTCGGCTATGCCATGACATCCGATCTGGAACTGTTGAAAAATATCAAGGAACAGATGAATCCCTGGTCCATCAACAGTCTGGCTGAACTGGCAGGCTCCTATATGTTCAATGACTGGGACTATATCCGCCGCACCAGAGACCTGATCTCCTCCGAGCGTGAACGGATCTATCAGGAGCTGCTGACCTGGAAAACCGTGAAAGTTTACAAACCTTATGCAAATTTCATTCTGGTGAAAATTCTCAAAGAGGGCGTGACCTCTTATGATGTATTTGTCCATGCCATCAAAAAAGGACTGATGCTCAGAGACTGCTCCACATTCCTCGGAATGGAAGATGAGACCTTCTTCCGGTTCTGCTTTATGATGCCTGATAAAAATACAGAGCTGCTGGCATGCCTGAAGGAGCTGCTGGGATAATCTGGTGAGACTCAGTTTAAGGTATTTCCCCCAATAACATATGATGTGCGAATACTGACATCATATGGAAGTGTATGAAGTGCAGTTCGGGATATATATAAGCTCGTATGAAGTGTATCGGACAGGAAAGCCCTGCAATATTGGCCGGATATGTACACCTATGGTGTACATCCCTGCCAATACAGCAGAACTTCCCTGTCCGCTCCAAGTCATACAGCGCATTATATTATATCCCAAACTGCACTTTATCATTTTCAGCTATATGATGTCCGCATTCGCACTTCTTATTTTCTACTTATCCAGCGCAATGCCCTGAACCGTGTCCCACAGGTTTCTTCCCGCTCCTTCAGGCATACCCAGTGCGGCAAGGAGCTTATTCCTTTTCCGTAAGAGCTTTGTGGTTGCCGGAAGCAGCGATCGAGACACAGGGTGGAGGATATTGTAAGACGCTGTGTGACTTGAAGCGAACGTAGTGAGCTTTGTGTATCGGCTGGTGCGTACACAGTATGTGTACGTATCCAGACGATGCACGATGCTTACTATGTCCGATTCACGTCATACGAGCTTACATATCCCCCACCCTGTGTCCTTAGCAGTCTTATTCAAAGTATTCCTGGTACACTTCAAAGAAATTACTGGTTGTGACGGTGTCGTAATCTGTGAATTTGATATTATCCCACATTCTCTGCTGAAATTCGGAGATGGTGTCTTCCATCAGGTCAGAGTAGATGGCATGGAATCTTTCAGTTTTTCGCTGGCGGGCAACTTTTTCTTTATTTGCCTCGGATTCGGACTCCATATAGGTATTCAGGCATTTGAGAATGTAATAGCCGTTGTTGTCGGCAAAGACATCGCTGATTTCGTCATTTCCAAGATTAAAGGCTACCTCTTCGTAGGTCTGATCCTTATCGCCTCTGGCAATGGTGATGGTTGTCTGAGATGCCTTGGAATAATTGGCCGCCAGGCTCTCGAAGTCTTCTCCATTGTCCAGCTTGTTCTTAAGTTCCTTAGCCTGGTTTTCCTCCGGCACGAAGATCTGCTGGATCTGAATGATCCGTGCTTCATCATCGCTGATCTCTACTGCCTCATCACCGGTGATCTGCTCATAAGCCTTATCTGCCAAACAGTAATCTTCATACATGGTCTGGATCTCTTCCTGGCTGACTTTCAGTGCTGATACTTCTTCCTCGCTAAGCGAAGTAAAATATTCCTTTGCTGCTTCTGCTACCTTCTGTTTTTCAGAATCAGTCAAGGCGATCTCCCGTTCATCTGCCAGAAGAACCATGCTTTTCACCTGGGACAGCTGGGATACCACCTGATTTTTCAGGTATTCTTCCAGGGTCATATCTCCCACATTGTGGTCCCACATCTCGATGCCATAGACATTTTCATACTGATTTTTCTCGTTGCACAGATATACCAGCGCTTCCGATAATTTACAGGTCTCACTGCCGATCCGGAACAGTTCATTGGATGCAAGACCTGTCGTGACCACGATCTTTGTATCGGAACATCCGGTCAGCAGACCGACACTTATAGCCATGATAAGTCCTGCAGCCGCCATGGCAGCCACTGTACGTCTTCCGGTTCTTCGTCCTCTATTCTGCATGATTCACCTCCGAAGTGTCGCTTCCTGTTCCTTCCGGGTCTTCCAGAAAAGCTTCTTCATTTTCCAGAATTCGCTTCAGAACTGCAAGTACACCATCCACCTTCCAGGATGCCACCTGATAATGGGCTGCTGCTTTCACATCCGGGTGAGACAGTTCTGATGCAAAACTATAATGCGCCTGCTTAAGCATGGACATATCATTAAAATTATCACCGAATACAACCGTCTCTTCCGGACTGGCACCTGTCTGCTGCTGAATCCAGGCAACCGCTTTTCCCTTGGTCGCTTCCTGCAAATTAATATCCACCCAGCGGTCCCCGGAAATATTTACACTGAAGCGATCGCCCCATCGTTTATTTACTTCCTTATAGATATCTATAGCTCCATCCGGGCAGTAGATAGCCATTTTAATACTTTTATCTGCATAGGCTTCCAGATCCTCTACCACACTTTTATTTCCTTTGTAGCCTCCCAGAACGCCTTCGCTGAACGTTTCATCTTTCGCATCTGTATAGAATCCATCTACTGCGGAAAACATCACATAGCACCCTTCCATTTTCCGGGCTTCATACAGAAGTTCGCGAAGCTCCTTTGCCGGAAGATACAGCGCCCTCTCTTCTTTTCCATTTTTTTCAATACAGGCTCCATTGTCCGACACGTAATAGATTCTTTCACTGACAGGCTGAAATACCGCATGAATACTGCTGGCATGGCGGCCGCTGGCTGCTACAAAGGCGATCCCCTTTTCTGTAAGTTTTTTGATCACTTCCAGATATTCTGGATTAAGATCTGTATTTCCTTCCGGAACCAGCGTTCCATCAATATCACTGACGATCAATTTTATCATAAACTATGTTCTCCATTGTTTTTCTGATTTATTTTTGCCAAATACAACGTTATTCTACCTTGTAAGTACAATTTTTGCAAACCCCCACGATCATTTTTCTAAATATTTAATAATTTTGTACTTTCAAAGCAGCGCATTTTATATTAAAATAGTGTAGAATAAATTTGCACGAAGAAAGGGGCAATTTTCTATGAAAAAAGCAGTGAAGATTTTTACAGCCATTACCGCAGCAGCCGTTGCTGTGGCAGGAGCCGTTTATGTAGTACGCAAGTTCTTCTTACACGATGACGAGCTGGAAGAGTTTGATGACGAAGAGCTGTTTGAAGACGAAGATGATGACAGTGATGACGATGGCATCGAAGCTTTTGATGATGAGTCCGAGATCTTCGAAGACGAAGCAAAAGAAGCTGACAAGGCTGACGCCGAGAAAGCTGAAGATACTTCCGAGAGTTCTGAAGAACCAGCTGAAGACGCTGTTGCTGAAGACAGCACTGAAAAATAATGAAGATTCCAGGAAGGAGCTGCTGTTCCATAGATGAGCATCTGATATGCTACCACATCTATAGAGCAACAGCTCCTTTTATATTCGCTATGCCAGCCACGCCTGTTCCAGCAGCCGGACTCCTTCTCTGATCTCTTCTTCTGAAAGTGTCGCATAACCAAGGATCACCGTCGGCGGGTAATCTGCCTCATTTACACAGTATTCGGACAGAGGGTAGACCTTGATGCCCGCCTGTCTGGCTCGTCGAATCAGTTCCTGCTCCGTCAGATGACCGTCCATCTGCAGCAGAATATGAACTCCTGAATGATCTCCCAACACCTGTCTTACACCACGCATTTTCCTGATCTCACTCATGAGCACGTCATGCTTACTCTTATAGAGAGCACGCATCTTATTCAGATGCCTCTCATAATAGCCCTTTTCCATAAAAAGCTGCAGCACCCGCTGATCCAGTCTGGATACGGTACTGGAAAATACATTATCGATCCGTCTGTAGGTCTCCAGAAGGCTCTCCGGCAGCACCAGATAACTGATACGGATGGCAGGCGCAATGGATTTGGAAAAGGTTCCAAGATAGATCACACAGCCGCTCCGGTCATTTCCCTGCAGGGAAGGAATGGGTTTTCCAATATAACGAAACTCACTGTCGTAATCATCTTCAATCAGATATCTGCCAGGCTTCTCTTCTGCCCAGCGCAGCAGCTCCTGCCGCCGCTTGATAGGCATGACAATTCCCAGCGGATACTGATGAGAAGGCATCACATAGGCAATGTCCGCACCACTCTCTTTCAGCTTTTCAACATTCATGCCAAACTTATCCATAGATACCGTCCGACAATCATAACCAAGCTTCTGGAACACATCCCATGCATGTCGATAAGTAGGACTCTCCATGGCAATCTTATGATCCATCCCAAGAATCCGGGACAACAGCATGAGCAGATAGTCATTTCCAGCTCCCACGATCACCTGCTCCGGCTGCACATGAACTCCACGGGCCTGATGAAGATAGGAACTGATCACCTCTCTGAGTTCCCATTCTCCGCTGGCTTCCCCCAGCAGAAAGAGATCGCTCTCATCCTGCTGCAGCACTTCCCGGTTCAGCTTCCGCCAGGCTGCAAAGGGAAAATGCTTCAGATCAATTCCATTTGGCGTAAAATCATAGCGATATGTATTGAGTTCCGGCTCTACTACCCGCTCCGGCTTCACCGGTGCTGTATCCAGTCGATACAGTGCTTCCATCTGACACACAAAATAACCCTTACATGGAATGGCTTCAATATACCCTTCAGACAACAGCTGCTCATAGGCAAGCTGGGCGGTACTCCGGCTCACATCCAGGTGAGACGCCAGCAGACGGGTGGACGGCAGACGCTCCCCGCACTTTAACGTTCCTTTGCGAATCTCATCCCGGATATATTCGTAAATCTGCTCATACAATGTTTTCGTGGATCTTGGATCCAGATTCATGGTGATCTCGTACATATTTTATAAAAAAGCCGAAGGAAGCATAAGTTTCTCCTGCAAAACCCTCACTCCTTCGGCTTATCCTCTTATCTTATTCTATAGCAACATCAGTCTTTCTTCGGCAGCTTGAAAGAACTCTTCAGTGATACAATCCGGTTAAATACCAGCGCATCCGGTCTGGAATCCTTTACATCCACACAGAAGAATCCGTTTCTTACGAACTGGAAGCTGTCATAAGCCTGTACATCTTTCAATGCCGGCTCCAGCTTTGCCTGTACAACAGTCAGAGAATTCGGATTGATATTCATGGTTCCATCTTCGTTATATACACCCTTTTCCTCGTCGATCAGGTTCTCATAGAGACGAACTTCAGCATCAACTGCAAAGGTTGCCGGTACCCAGTGAATGGTTCCCTTTACTTTACGTCCGGTGAATCCGCTGCCTGCCTTGGTCTCCGGATCATAGGTACAATGTACAACTGTTACGTTGCCATTCTCATCCTTCTCAAAGCTTACGCATTTTACAAAATATGCATGCATCAGACGCACTTCGTTGCCCGGGAACAGACGGAAATATTTCTTCGGCGGCTCTTCCATAAAGTCATCTCTCTCGATGTACAGCTCTCTGCAGAATGGAATCTGTCTGCTGCCAAGATCCTCATTTTCCAGATTGTTGGCTGCATCCAGATATTCAACCTCACCTTCCGGATAATTGTCGATCACTAGCTTGATCGGATCGAGCACTGCCATCATACGGGATCTCTTCATCTTCAGATCCTCGCGGATACAATACTCCAGCATTGCATAATCCACAGAACTGTTGCTCTTTGACACACCACACAGGTCTACGAACATCTTGATGGACTCCGGTGTAAAGCCTCTGCGGCGCAGCGCTGCGATGGATACCAGACGCGGATCATCCCAGCCGTCCACAGTACCGTCCTCTACCAGACGTTTGATATAACGCTTACCAGTTACCACATTGGTCAGATACAGCTTTGCAAACTCGATCTGACGAGGCGGATGCGGATACTCAAGCTCTCTTACCACCCAGTCATACAGCGGTCTGTGGTCCTCGAACTCCAGCGTACAGATGGAATGTGTAATACCCTCGATGGCATCCTCGATGGGATGAGCAAAGTCATACATCGGGTAAATGCACCATTTATCTCCGGTATTGTGATGGGACATATGAGCCACACGATAGATAACCGGATCACGCATATTCATGTTCGGAGAAGCCATATCAATCTTTGCACGGAGCACTTTCTCTCCATCCGCATATTTTCCGGCTTTCATATTCTCGAACAGCTCCAGGTTCTCTTCCACACTTCTGTCTCTGTATGGGCTGTTCTTACCCGGCTCGGTCAGAGTTCCGCGATACTCACGGATCTGCTCTGCAGTCAGGTCACACACATAAGCTTTTCCTTTTTTGATCAGCTTTACAGCTGCCTCATACATCTGGTCAAAATAGTTGGACGCAAAGAACAGACGGTCTTCCCAGTCAGCCCCCAGCCACTGGATATCTTTCTTGATCGCATCTACGAACTCCACCTTCTCTTTGGTCGGATTCGTATCATCAAAACGCATGTTGAACTTACCATTGTACTTCTGAGCCAGTCCATAGTTCAGCAGGATGGATTTTGCATGTCCAATATGCAGGTAGCCATTCGGCTCCGGAGGAAAACGGGTATGCACTGTGTCATACACACCTTCCGCAAGATCTTTTTCTATCTCAACTTCAATAAAATTCTTAGATACCACTTCATTCTCCATAACAGGATCCTCCTCGGTTAAAACTGTGATTAATCATAGCACATCAGACTGGCTGTTTGCAAGGCTTGCAACAGAAAAATAACCTCAAACTGCCTCTGCCAATCATAAATTATTTTATTTGATACATGTTGAATACTTTGCCAGAATTATGCAACACAAAAAAAGCCCTGTAAATACAGGGCTTTTAGAAAGCTGCTGACGGGAATCGGACCCGTGACCTCCGCACTACCAATGCGACGCTCTACCGCCTGAGCCACAGCAGCTTGTCGTGTTCTTGTCGCTCGCGACTTGATTATATTATCACAGCGTCCAACATATGTCAACAAAATTTTTAAACTTTTTTCAAACTTTTTTCAAAAATTTTCAGACCGAAATTTCCATATAGGAATTTTCTTGATTTCTCCAATCTGAACAGCCTGAACAGATGGGTCGAAATGTTCTTTCAGATATGTCCACATATCATCACAGTCATTTGCAATGTAATAGGTCTTTTCTCGTTCTAGCAACGCTCTTGCTGGATTAGGCACACCCAGATGATTCAAGCGCTCCTTGTTACATAATTGCGTAAAATCCCAATCACCAGCACATATATTATGCGCCATAAAATCCTCTGGTGCCATTTTCCCCTGTTGCATAAAATACTTCATAGGATTTTTTCTATGATCCCTCACATTCCAAATATAAATGGTATCTGAAGCATACAATTCTTCCCATGGCATATCTAATGCACCTGTCTGTGCCGTCCATAATGACTGATGCGGAACAAATTCCACGGATCCTAAGTGCCATACTATAATGGCTGAAAAAGCAAGCACGGCCACATCTTTCCAGATCTTTGGCTCATGCCGTCTATCTCTTTGGGGCATATACAGCATCAGCACTGTTCCCATCACAGCATACAGAACGGACTGCATAATCCTCTCGGGAAGACGCCCTACAAAAGACAGATATATCATTATAAGATAAGCTCCGATTCCCGCAAAGAATAATTCCAGTTTATAATACCATGGTGCTCCGGAGAAGATAAACAACATTCCTACTATTCCAAGTGCAATACACCAGATTCGGAAATTAATCAGTCCATAAAATCTTGCAATCAGAGAATATGTTTTAGATACTAATTCTTTGATATCAAAACGAAACGCACTTATCTGACCTGCGGAAGCTATTTTATCACAATATTCTGCTGTAATCTGATCTGTATCTGCATACAAATAATTTTGTAGACTTTCATAGTCGTTTCTGCTGATACTTGAAAGTTGCTCCCTCACTTCATCATATTCTTTCATTGGATAATCAACAATTCTGCTGACTTCATCGCAAAAGCTGACACTATCTTCATATTTTTCAGAATGCTTATATCCATAGTCCAGTGTTAATAATACTAAAACACTTAATACTACTGGCCAAAACACTTTACAACATTTTTTTATATATTGTAGCTTTTCTTTCTTTCCATGGGATGTGAATAGAAAGTTAATTCCTACGTCAAGTAAAATAAATGGAACAAACAAACAAAATCCACCAAGACGCCACATCAATCCACAACACAAGAAAAAAGTGCCTGTTAAAATCCATTTTTTATTGTAATCTACTCCTTTCAGAGCACAAAGCAGCCAGATCATTCCAACAAAAGAAAGGAAAGCTGACCAGACCATAAAAAAATCCGAGAACAGGTTCATCTCTATAATTAGGAAAAAGAACATTGCTCCCCAGAAAAGCCGCTCACTCCAGTGTTCAAAATGTAATGCTATAAAATAACTGACAGCTCCAATTCCTACTAGCAAAACCGCTTTTGTCAACATCAAAAATCCATCTGCATCTGGAAACAGTTGCCCTAAAAATGTCGAAACCCAACACACTACGGGATTCAAAAACATATTATAGCCATCTTCCGCGTACACCTGATTTATCATCATAGATGTACAATAATTGTCTATATTAGTATAAATTGGTTGGAACAGACTGAACAGTTCTGCCAGAAGCATCATTCCAATGGCATAGAGCCAACAATCCGCATTTTTTCTATTTTCCATAAAATGTCCCTAACATCTATCCTATACGCTGACGCACGATCTCATAAGCCAGCACTCCTGCTGCCACAGAAGCGTTCAGGGAGTCAATCTCACCTTTCATAGGAATAGATGCAACGAAGTCACATTTCTCCTTTACCAGGCGGCTGACGCCGTCTCCTTCGTTTCCGATCACCAGACCGATAGGTCCTGTCAGATTCAGATCATACATGGTTGTTCCGCCCATATCTGCACACACAAACCACATACCTTTTTCCTTCAGTTCTTCAATCGTAGCATTTAAATTAGTCACCTTTGCCACCGGCGTATAATTAAGAGCTCCTGCAGAAGTTCTGGCAACGGTTGCCGTCAGACCCACCGCACGTCTCTTCGGAATAATCACTCCATGTGCACCTGCCAGATTCGCAGTACGAATAATGGCTCCCAGATTATGAGGATCTTCAATGTCATCCAGCAGGAATAAGAATGGCGGCTCACCCTTTTCCTCTGCCAGCTTCAGCATGTCCTCCACCTCTGCGTAAGCATAAGCTGCAGCTGATGCGATCACACCCTGATGCTTGCCTGTCTCTGACATCTGATCCAGACGTTCCTTTGCCACAAAATTCACCAGAGTATCATGTTTTCTTGCTTCTCTTAAAATGCTGTTGATTGGACCGTCCTGACAGCCCTTCAGCACATAGACGCGGTCGATGGTCTTTCCAGAACGGAAAGCCTCCATAACGGCATTGCGTCCTTCTATGGTCATTTCTTCGTATCTCACGGCATTCCCTCCGTTCTCTCCATGCCAAGCTTCACAAGGTCGATCAGGCGCTTCATCTGATGATTCAGATACAGATATCCCATCAGTGCCTCAAAGCCCGTAGCGTGGCGATAATCGTGCATGGTCGCATGTTTTGCCATGCTGACCGTCTTGGCATTGCGTCCTCTCTTATAGACTGCCAGTTCTTCTTCTGTCAGATCTTCAAGGATGGCTTCCATCATAGCTGCCTGGGCAGATGCCTTTACATAGGTACTTGTTTTCTTATGAAGTGCGTTGGCCTGCCGGTTTCCCTGGCCGACCACCGCGGTACGAATCACCAGTTCATAGATCCCGTCACCAATATACGCCAGCACCAGCGGCGAATAGGATTTAACATCTACGTCCGGCAGTTCAAACTGTTCTTTTAGATAAGTTAAGCTCTCTTCCATTTTACTCCTTCACGGGTATCTTCCAGAATGATGCCCTTCTCCAGAAGCTCATTACGGATCTCATCAGCTCTTGCAAAGTTCTTTGCCTTTCTTGCGTTCTGACGCTCCTGAATCAGATTCTCAATATCTGCATCCAGCAGTTCTGCCTTCTTCTCAGTGATCAGTCCAAGAATATCGCACAGATCCTGGATCATTTTCTTCAAAGCATCCACAAATGCTTTGCTGCTTCCTTCTCCTGCATTGGTATTTGCAAATTTAACCAGATCAAATATAGCTGCAATGGCATCAGCTGTATTGAAGTCATCATCCATAGCCTCATCGAAATTCTCCTGGAATTTCTTAGCCTCTTCCACCTTCAGAGTTTCCTCCTCCGTCAGTTCCTGTGCAGATGCATGCTCAGAGAGGAATTTCAGATTATCGACAGCAGTCTGGATACGCTCCAGAGCACTTCTGGAAGACTCCATCAGCTCTGCACTGAAATTCAGCGGACTTCTGTAATGTGCGTTCAGCATGAAGAAACGAAGCACCTGCAGATCATATTTCTCGCTGATTTCACGAACGGTAAAGAAGTTGCCCAGAGATTTGGACATCTTGCGGTTATCAATGTTCAGGAATGCATTGTGCATCCAGTAATGAGAGAACTCCTTGCCACTGCAAGCCTCGCTCTGTGCGATCTCGTTCTCATGATGCGGGAAGATCAGATCCTCTCCGCCGCCGTGGATGTCGATCTGCTCGCCCAGATATTTCTTGGACATGACAGAGCACTCAATGTGCCAGCCTGGACGACCCTGTCCCCACGGGGACTCCCAGTACGGCTCTCCTTCTTTTTTCGGCTTCCACAACACAAAATCCAGCGGATCTTCCTTCTCATCCTTACCAGATACTAAAAGAGAACGCTTGCCGCCTTCCAGTTCATCAATATTTTTATGAGAAAGCTTTCCATACTCAGCAAATTTACGGGTACGATAATAAACCGTTCCATTTACTGCATACGCATAACCTTTTTCGATCAGTGTGGAGATCATATCGATCATTCCATCAATCTCCTGAGTTGCCAGCGGATGGGTGGTAGCCGGTTTGATGTTCATGCCAGCCATGTCCTTCTTGCACTCTGCAATATATCTCTGAGAGATCTCCTCTGCTGATACACCCTCTTCATTGGCTTTTTTGATGATCTTGTCATCCACGTCAGTAAAGTTGGATACAAAGTTCACATCATACCCTTTTGCTTCCAGATAACGGCGAACCGTATCAAATACGATCATTGGTCTGGCATTTCCAATATGAATAAAGTTATACACGGTCGGACCGCATACATACATGCGGACCTTACCATCTTCCAGAGGAATGAAATCCTCCTTTTTTCTTGTCAGTGTGTTATAAATGCGAATCATTATGGTCTCTCCTCTTTCTTTTCTACGGACACATTAATCACTTAAAACAGAATAATCAAAAAAAATGTGGATGTCAATATTCTCTTTCCTGTATCCTATACTACTTCCGACAGGCATATCCTAAAGCTCTCAAAAATCATAGCCGTTAGTTCCCCTACCGTCAGTTCCAAATCTATCTGTACTGGTACTTCTTCCAATTTTTCCGCCTTGCTGCTGTTCGATCCCATCCTCCAGCAGAAATATCCGTTATTTTCTTCTATCACTTCATCCTTCACGTGAAGCCAGATCGTCTTCTCTTCTCTGGAAGAAGTAAGCCTTAACATCTGCTCCACATTGGTGATCCGTGCCATAAATGGCGGCATCTCATCCATAGGAGCTTCCCCCACTTCCGCCAGATGCTCTGCCTTCAGATTTTCCATATAACGGGCATCTCGCTTACAGAATAACTGATATCTTGATGCCAGATACCGGTTCTGTCCATCTGCATCTAAATGCGTCACCCTCATAGGTAACTCGGTGAATGGACTGATCCACACAAAATCAAATGGTGTGTAGATGCTTTCACTGGCAGGCATCAGGAAGGTAAATGGCATCTTGTCTGCTGCCATCTGTTGAAGTGCCGTCTCCAACAGCAATCGCATATATCCTCTGTGCCGATAATCCTTCAATGTTGCCACTGCCACAATATAATTGGACGAGACTTCATATCCATTGACGATCATTGTATACGGATTCAGATGCACCATGGATACATACTGTTCATCCTCCCACAATGCATAGATCTGATTATCCCGGATCTTGTATTCATAATAAAAATCCACAAACTTCTGACTGTCTTCCGAGAAAACCGTCTGATACAATGTCCTTGTTTTCTGTCGTTCTTCTTTTGTCAACAACATAGGTTCCGGCATCTCATGTTCTTCCAGTTCTCTTATTTCCGCTGGCATCCGCAACACCCCTCACAGCTTCTTCTGGTTGCCGCAATATCCTCATCAATATAAGCAGTGATCGGCATCAGCGAACAGATTGCCTGAGAAGAGATTCCTTCACCAGTTCCGGTAAATCCAAGTCCCTCTTCTGTAGTCGCCTTGATATTTACCTGACTCTCATCAATATGCAAGGTCTCCGCTACATTTTTTACCATCTGTGGAATATGTGGAGCCATCTTCGGACGTTGTGCAATGATTGTTGCATCCAGATTCACGATCTGATAATTATGTTCCTCCAGTAGTTCTCCCACATGCTCCAGCAGTTTGATACTGGAAATACCTTTATATTTATCGTCTGTATCTGGGAAATGCTTACCAATATCTCCCAGTGCAGCAGCTCCCAGCAGTGCATCCATAATTGCATGTAAAAGCACATCTGCATCCGAATGTCCCAGAAGCCCCTTTTCATAAGGAATTGTAACTCCGCCAAGAATCAGATCACGTCCCTCTACCAGACGGTGTACATCGTAACCCATTCCAACACGCATGGTCGTTCCTCCTTCTAAATACTACTCATTTTTACCCAATCAACTGGAATTACATCTATTTTTTCTTCCACTTCCTGATTGATCCATTTATTCGGTGCTATCACTGTTTTTTCTTTATTCTGATTTAACCAGGCTCCCCACCAGCTGAATGAACTGTTTGCAACAATATTATGTTTGCACAGACTCATAAGCTGCATATCCCTGAAACTATCTTTCCCACTGTTTCCTTCCACGATTACGCAATCATCTTCCGGAAAATTATTTTTTGCCCACTCAATATCATTTGAAAAAATATAGAACTTTGCTTTTCCCCTATATTTTTCCCTAAAAAACTGCATTGCCTGTTCATAATAATGCGGTGTACATATTCCCTGCAAATAAGAATAGTTCAGATAATCTCCACGTCTTACATGAACGCTTACAGAATAATTCTGACTGATCTGCTCCGCATAACGTTTCTGAACATCTGTATTGAATTCAGGAAATCGATAGGTGTTCAGAATCTTGTCCTTAATATCCGCAAAATACCGTTCACTTTGCCAGAACCCTTCCAGATAGTAGCCATCCATCTTCAGAACCTGTTCGTCGAAAACATAAGATTCATTACTGTAAAATGTTTTTTTACAAAAAGGCATCTTCTTCAGAAAATTTGTCAGATGATTCTCTTTACGATATCCAAGCGATTTAATTTCTCTCACGCTGGCATATGGACACTCTATCCCAAATACACGATCAAGCTCAAAATCATTGTGCACATGATGTTCCGCATATTTCGTCACATCAATTTTCACTTCCCGGCCCAGACTTTCCTGTTTCAGTGCAAGTGCATACTGAAACATCTGGTTTCCAAGCCCACCATCGATCCAAATGATATTCATGAATTTATCTCCGTATACAAAAATAGCTTCCTAAAGTCTTAACCTTAGGAAGCTGTAGTAGCGAGAGGGGGATTCGAACCCTCGACACCACGGGTATGAACCGTGTGCTCTAGCCAACTGAGCTATCTCGCCATATGAGTCGGTGTCTCGCAACCGACTCCGTTATCTTACCAAAAGATCTTCCAGTTGTCAACAACTTTTTACAACTTTTTTTATTTTTCTTCAGAAACCTCTTTGACACGATTTACTTTCGTTTCAATCTCTTTCTGAATATCAGAGATAAATGCATCCAGACTCTTAGTTCCCTCATCACCAGCAGCACGGCTTCTGACTGCGACAGTTCCGTCTTCTTCCTCTTTCTGGCCTACGACCAGCATATACGGAATCTTTGCCTGCTGAGCCTCACGAATCTTGTATCCGATCTTCTCAGATCTGGTATCCAGCTCTACACGAATGCCTGCCTCGTCCAGCTTTTTCTTTACATTCTCTGCGTAATCCATATATTTTTCAGAGATCGGCAGTACTTTTACCTGTACCGGAGCCAGCCAGGTCGGGAATGCTCCTGCAAAATGCTCAATCAGAATACCGATAAATCTCTCAATGGAACCAAATACAACACGATGGATCATGATCGGACGATGTTTCTCTCCATCTGCTCCGATGTATTCCAGTTCAAATCTCTGCGGAAGCTGGAAATCAAGCTGGATCGTACCACACTGCCAGGTTCTGCCGATACAGTCTACCAGATGGAAGTCGATCTTCGGACCATAGAATGCGCCGTCTCCCTCGTTTACTACATACGGAAGTCCGATCTCGTCCAGAGCACTTCTCAGTCCCTCTGTTGCCATCTCCCAGTCTTCGTCGCTTCCCATGGAATCTTCTGGTCTGGTGGACAGCTCTACATGATACTCAAATCCAAACAGAGAATATACCTCATTGATCAGGGCAACAACGCCTTTGATCTCATCTTTGATCTGATCCGGTGTCATGAAGATATGAGCATCATCCTGCGTAAAGCAGCGAACTCTCATAAGACCATGAAGCTGGCCGGATTTCTCATGACGGTGAACCAGACCCAGCTCACCTACACGAAGCGGCAGGTCACGGTAAGAACGCGGTTCAGATGCATATACAAGAACACCGCCTGGGCAGTTCATCGGTTTGATCGCATAATCTTCACCATCAATTACCGTTGTATACATATTGTTTTTGTAGTGATCCCAGTGTCCGGAAGTCTCCCAGAGACTTCTGTTGAGGATGATCGGGGTGGATACCTCTACATAGCCTGCTTTCTTATGGATCTGTCTCCAGTAATCAAGCAGTGTATTTTTCAGAACCATTCCCTTCGGAAGGAAGAACGGGAATCCCGGTCCTGCCTCATGCATCATGAAAAGACCCAGCTCTTTTCCGAGCTTTCTGTGGTCACGTTTCTTAGCCTCTTCCATCATGGTGATGTAAGCTTCCAGCTCTTCTTTCTTGCCAAATGCAGTTGCATAGAGACGGGTCAGCATCTTGTTGTGCTCATCACCTCTCCAATAAGCACCTGCAAGGCTCATGATCTTGAATGCTTTACCAACACCCTTGGTGCTCATCAAATGCGGTCCTGCACACAGGTCAACGAATTCTCCCTGGCTGTAAAAGCTGATTTCTTCACCTTCCGGCAGATCCTCAATCAGTTCTACTTTATACGGCTCGCCTTTTTCTTTCATGAAAGCAATCGCATCTTCTCTGGATTTTGTGAAACGCTCAATCTTCAGATCCTCTTTAATAATCTTTTTCATCTCTGCTTCAATCTTGCCGAAATCATCACTGGTCAACGGATCCTCAAACTCCATATCATAGTAGAAACCATCTGCGATAGACGGTCCGATTGCCAGCTTGGTGTTCGGATAGAGACGTTTTACAGCTTGTGCCATCACATGGCTTGCGGTATGGCGAAGTGCTGCCAGACCTTTCTCATCCTTTGCAGTCAGGATATTCAGCTCACAATCCTGCTCCAGAACGGTTCTCAGGTCAACGACCTCTCCATTTACCTCTCCGGCACAGGCTACACGTGCCAGACCTTCGCTCAGATCTTTTGCAATATCGATTACAGACATTGCCTGTGCATATTCTTTGACTGATCCATCTTTTAATGTAATCTTCATCTCATTCTTCCTCCTGATCATAAAATAAAAAGTCCCTGAACAGCTTGTTATTCAAAACTGTTCAGGGACGATAGACTCTTTACCGCGGTTCCACCCTTCTTGTGCTTGCACCTCTCATTTGACGATAACGGTGTCGGCCGGACTGTATTAAAGTCGCTCCAGGGTGGTGTTCATCTGATGTCCATATAAAGTGCTCGCACCTGATGCACTTCTCTCTGCATATTTTCAATCAGCTTACTGTTCCTGTCATGGTTTTATTGGTCTTCAATTGGCTCTTATTATAACATGTATGAAAATGGTGTCAAGGCTTCTTTTTAAGTAATCTGTCCAAAGGTCTTGTCACCAGTTTCTTTTCCGTCTCATTTAATCCAAGCATCCACATAAATACAGTAAATACTGCCATATAAGCAATTCCCTGACCAATCAGAGCTGCAAATCCTGTACTCGGGAAAAAGTGCTGCAATAATATCTCTATGATAATAATGGGAACAAATGCCGGTACAAACTTCAAAATCTGTACCCAGTAATATCTCATATCCAGACCGACATTTTTATGATAATAGATATTCATTACAATGCAGTCAAAAATAATCAATGTAATTGCTGTTCCAATTGCCGCTCCCTGAGCACCCCAGTATCTGATACACGGAATACTGATAAACACATTGCAGATTGCCATCGCAAAATATACAAAAGAACGAACTTTATGCATATTTTTTGCACGCATAATCTCCAGTGTAAGATTCTGAATCAAAGGAATCGTTGCCGGTATTATCAACAGAAGTGTTATCATATAGGAATATCCATAGTCTTTTCCTGCCCACAAAGCAATAAAGTTTCTTCCAAGAAAAACAAATCCCACAACTACCATAGAAAGCAGAATAAACTGCACCCGTCCTACTTTTGTCAACAATTCAGTAAGCAGGACATTATCATCATTATCTGCAACAATCCGATTCACCTGCGGAATAAATACATTGGATATAGTTGTCGACAACTGCATATACATGGTATTCAGCTGTCCGCCAACTCCATAAATTGCAACTGCCACCGTTCCGCTGAAACGACCCAGCAACACTTTATCCACATTCCAGTTAATCTGATCAGCAATCATATTCAGACATATAAAAATGGTAAATATCCACATTTCTTTCAGAAGCCTCCACTGGAAACCCCTGAATCGAATATGGACATTCAGATTCTTAAAGCAATACCACAGACTGGATGCAAGCTTTGCAATCGTCAATCCGGTAGTAACCAGTACCATCGCTATAGAGCCATATCCCATCAACAATAATGGTAACGTAATAAACGGATTAAATAAATACTGCAGAACCCTTAATACTCTCTGAAAGATAAATGCCTCATGCGCTGTAATGAAAGAATCAATTGCTCCAGCCGGAAATGTAAGCGCCAGATTAAATACCATTAAAGCAAGTAAAATTCTTGCTTTCGGATACTCATTTGCCGTCAATCCACTTCCAAATACCATCTGAATATTCTGTACGAGAACGATTCCACAAAACATACAGATTGCTGCAATAATCAGAAAAACTGTCAGATACATTCCATTAAAACTGGCAACTTTTTTTTCATCTCCATCTTTCTTGATTCTGGAATAGAACCTCATATATGAACTTCCGAATCCAAGGCTCAGCACATTCAGATATGACACCACTGACGCCACAAGCTGATACAGACCATATTCGCTCTGTCCCAGCAATCGGAGCATAATAGGTGTATACAAAATGCCAGATAAAATATGGATAATCTGTGCCAGATAGGAAAGAAGGACTCCTGCCTTCTTCTGATCCACCTTCATTATGCGTGTTTCTTTCCGCAGCACTGTTTGTATTTCTTACCACTGCCGCACGGACACGGATCGTTACGTCCAATCTTCGGTCCTTTTACGATGGTGCCGGACTTCTTCTGCTCCAGATACAGTTCATGTTTCTTCTCTTTATCGAAGATCTTGTCCCACTGCGGAAGCTCATACAGCCAATCCGCTTTTGCATCTACCATGTTCTTGTAGAGTTTCTCTTTATCAAATTTCAGACTGACAACAGTATCCTCTTCCATCTCTTCAATTGGATTAGCTTCCACAAGGCTCTCATTAATACCATCCAGGAATCCAGTCATCTCCATGATGCTTAAGCCATATTTTTCAGCCAGCTCTTTAACAGTTCCTTTTACTTCTACATCCGGCTCTTCCAGAAGCTTCTCATATACTCCCTTTTCCAGATTGAAATAATTTGCCCAGAATCTCTGAAGAGTTCCTCTGTCTTTGGTCTCATCATATGCGACTTTCTGCCATTCTTTTAATAATGCCATGTTTTTATCCATCCTTTACTTCTTAATACATTTTTATAAAATACTTCTCATAATATATAACATTTTCCGTTATTTTTCAATCTTAAAATACCGATCCAGCACCATATCCTCTATTTTTCCAACGGTACAGTTGCGCACTGTATTGATCACAAAACAGATTGCCAGCACAACCAGTGCGTAAACAGCCACCACAGCAAACAGATACCATACTGTTTCATATGCTTCTACCGTCACATACCCATTCAAAAACTTTCGCACGGTCCCTTCAAACACATAGCAAGCCAGTACATTTTGCGCCAGTTTATTGATAATGCCAGACTGAAGTTTCAGGCTCTTGAACCACAAGAAAATAAATATTGACGAAAATAAAATGGTAACGGAACAGTCTCTGGCGAAATTTCCGGTACAGGTTCCCCTAATAAGTGACAAAACCATATTCAGTACAAATGTGGCAGCCACACCTACATATGCCAGAATAGCAGCTTTACGCTTGGGAACTGCATCCTCTTTATACTTTCTGATATATCTTCCGATCAGATACATCAGAATCATATTTGCCAGACCCTTCCCGCTGTCCGCAGTTACATTGTCCGCGATGAAAAAGATGCTCGGAATCACGCTAAACACTGTCACACACAGAAGCAACAGCTTTTCGAATTCCTTCTTTTCCATCTTCTCCGGAATCTGGTTAATGTACGGAGCCAGAAGCATCAGTACAATATAGCAGGTCATAAACCAGTATCGTCTGGTGATTACCGGGAAAATAGCTTTTATCCAATCTGTTTTTGATATAGCGTCCCATCCCATGACCGTTGTACAGATGGTTGCGGTCAGCGAAAAGAATATCACTGTCAGATCCAGCTTTATAAGTCTTCTGGTATTCTTTTTGATTCCAAAATATCCGGAGATCAGCACAAAGCAGGAAACCCCACAGTTAAACAGTGCATTTTCAAACACTGCAAGCGCCATATTTCCGCCGTGTACCGTCTCCAGCATGCTTCCAAAGGTGTGCATATATACAATTCCAAACATGCATAAGATACGTAATAATTCTATACCGGATTTTCTGTTCATTACAATTCAACCTTATCTAAATATTTCTGGAAGACTTTTTGATCAGATATTTCATATACCCAGTACTCTTCCGTATCCAGTATCAGTTTCCAGTCTTCCTGCGGATCAAATAGTCCTTCAGTTCTTTCTTTTTCAAGAATTAAAGGAAATTCCCCTTCATGATATTCGAATGTAGCAGGAGTCAGCCAGTTTCGATTTTTCAGTTTATGATTCGGTCCATACGCCTGTACAATTCTCATATCCATCTTACCATTTGTTAATTCAGTCATCAGATTGCCTGATTTAAATGTTGAATATCCAAATGTGTAGTCACTGTCCATTAGTAAATCATATACAGAACGGAGGCCTTCATTTGTTGTGCTGCTGGCTATGGTATGATATTCCCTCATTCCCAACATTCCAATCACAATATAAATGCAAGTAAGACAAATGTACTGTTTTTTTATCGGAAACTTATCCAGCAATGCGAGCAGCAAAAAGACTGGCACCGTACTGCACATGATCCATCTGGCTTCCACCATATCAATTGCAATAAACAAAAACAAACTGACACTAAATATCGCTATCACAAATGCAGGCAGAAGTTGCTCTTCCTGTTCCAGGTTCTTCATTTTCACTGCCAGACGAATCAACACATAAATAATTGTACCCACCAGAACAATTGACAATGCGTTACAGATTCCACCAAGCGAAACCAGATCTTTTTCACCGGCATATCCGGTAACTGTTAATATGGCATTGAAAATATTCTGGAAATTTTCTGCAGTAAATACTTCCGGAAATTTCATTGCCCGATCCGTATCATATATATAAGTTTTACTCAGAATCAATATATTGACCAGATATCCCCCAAAGGCTGCTACACTCCAAATTAATGCTGACAATGCCCCCATAGGAATATCTAACAGATGGTTCCATTTTTTTCGTTCCTGCTGATTCCACCAGATCCAGAAAAAAGCCACAAGCAATGGTGCATATGTCAGTTCCAGATGTCTAAGTCCTTCCAGACTACTGACAAATGCAAGAACACTACCTGCAATTACAAGCATCCCTTTGGACTTAACACTTTTCTCTTTCTTGCAGATTCTAAGCGCCAATCCCAGTGTCACAAAACAAACCGATACAGCCGGAATGTAATATGCTTTCATGGCCAAAAACAGCCATGCTCTACTAACAGGTATCAGTAATAAAAACGCACTTTTCCAGAAACGTGCCGATGCCTTTTCAGAATCTATTCCACGCAGGCAAAAATAATAACATCCAAGGAAAATTCCACTAAGTATCATTTGTCCAACGATACGAACCACCTGGAAATTTGATGTAAAATGAAACAGTAAAGAATAGACCAACTGATTATTCAGAATTTCTATTTCTGTAGAACCTTTCCACGTGGATGAAATAATTTTTCCTTCTCGTGCTAATAATCTGGCATATACTAATTCTGAAGCATCATCAGAATTTATAAAATTAAAATAATATTTATGTGTCATCCATGCATTCAGCAAAATAATTGCCACCAGCATGACTTTTCCAAACAGAATAAAACATTTTTCTGTTTTTTCTTTACTCCAATTTAGTTTCACAAATGTTATTCACCTCTTTTAATAAATCGTTCCATCATTTCACTCAATTTTTTCGCATCAAATGTCTCAAAAAACTCTGCCTTTTCATAATCTCCTACTCCATCTCTGGCATAAAGGCAGTCTGCTGCCAGAATCGGTGCTCCCACAGATCTGGCTTCCAGAAGCGGCAGACCAATGGTTTCAATATAAGACGGAAATACCAGTACCGATCTGGCATATTGTGCAAACAAGTCTTCCCTTGACATCATTCCCACGAATCGGATCGGCAGCGTCTTCTCTTCCGCTTCTTTTTTCAATGCCCGAATCCCGTCGTTCTCGTCCCCGTTCAGAGTCCATACCGCTTCCCAGTCAGTGCATCCCCGCTTCTTCAGAAGTTCACAGGCTTTCAGAAATGTGCGGTGATTCTTATAGGCAGGAGGTCCTGCGGGGAAGAAAAACACCGCATGTCCTTCTTCCATGTGCCATGGATCCGTCTTCAGCATCTCCACAGGCGGGAACTTCACCTGTACCCGTTCTGCCGGGATCTTACATTGCCGGACGATCTCCTCCTTCATCCAGTTGGTCTGCACCAGCACCTGCTCTGCCCTGCGTATAGATTTCTTCATCATCCGCCCAAGGATCTGCTGACTGTACCATGGACGAAATGCCTCCTGCGGCCTGAACTTGTATTCAGAGAATGGAAGGGCATTATGTTCATAGACAATCTGCGGCACTCCCGCATGAGGAAGTTCGATATTCTGCAAGGACAACACCTTGTCCGCATGATATTTTTTCACCAGTTTATGCGCCAGCACCTGATCAAAATACATCCGATGAAGCGGACTCTTCTTGATCCACGGGAAATTCAGCACCTTGATATGGGGCTGTTCCTTCAGTTTGCAGACACTGAGCACGAAGATATACTCATTCTTTGTATCCTTACAGAACTCCTCATAGAAGCTGTTCAGTACAGTCAGTGCTCCTCCGCTGGATGCGGCCACATCATAGACTAGGATCCTCATGACTCTTTTACCTTCTGCATAGCTTTGATCAGTAGCTCCTGTCCACGGAATGCATCAGCAATCACCGTATTCTTCTCCTGTCCGCGGAGCACTTTACAAATATATTCATACTCTGCGTGAATACCCTTATCCTGCTTGAGCTTTTCTTTTACGGACTTGGTACTGCCGTATTTCTTCAACCGGATAAAGTTGTCCATCTCATAGACCGAACCATTGGACAGCACACGAAGCTGTTCCTTCGGATATTTCTTGGAGCCCATGGAAGAGTAGACAATATTTCCAATGGCACCTGATGCAAATCGAAGAGTAATCAGTACGTTATCATTCATCGGATAAGCATTGTTGGATGCAGCAGTTACTGTCAGATCCTCCAGATGACTTCCGTCCAGATACTGGATCAGATCCACAAAATGACATGCCTCGCCAAGAATCCTGCCGCCACCTGCTGCTTCATCATGTACCCAG
>NZ_JBBMFC010000017.1:0-69053 GCF_040096225.1 Hominiventricola aquisgranensis
CGACTCTGTATTCGGTGCATTTTTCTCTATGAAATAGTTATTTATTTTTATGTACACTTATAAAATCTTGTTGCAAAAGTCAACCTGCTATATAATTATAAAGAAATATATTTTTCAAAATCTGTCCGTTGTAATATTTCGCAGACATTTGCCTGTTATAATATCCGCAAAAGCAAAGGAAGTTGAGGGATTTTTGAGATTTACCATATATCATATAAAGAATGGAGGTGCATGATTTTGAATCCTAAATTACTGATCGTTGATGATGAACGCGGTATTGTTGATATGATACAGAGTTATTTTCAAACACGATATGATATTCTGACCGCTTATAGCGGCCAAGAAGCACTCAAAAAAGTAGCCTACAAACCAGATTTAATTTTATTAGACATCAATATGCCTGGAATGGATGGCCTGACTGTATGCCAGAAGATACGGGAACACATAGCCTGTCCCATTCTTTTTTTGACTGCTCGTATTGAATCCAGCGATAAGATTATTGGATTTCAGGCCGGGGCGGATGATTATATCGTCAAGCCCTTTGATTTGGATGAATTGGGGGCGCGTATTGCTGCACATTTGCGCCGTGAGCAGCGACGCCAAAATAATTCGGCAGTACGCTTCTTTGGTGAATTGATACTGGACTATTCCGCCCGAACAGTTACAATCAATAATCAGAACATCCCGCTATCTAAGAGGGAGTTTGAGATTGTAGAACTTTTATCCCTCAATGCAGGACAGGTTTTTGATCGTGAGCGGATTTATGAGCGTGTGTGGGGATTAGATGGGGACGGAAACAGCGATACAATTATGGAGCATATCCGGAAAATACGCGCTAAATTTGCAGCACATACATTGCACAATTACATTGAAACAGTTTGGGGGTGTGGGTATCGGTGGAACGCCTAAAAAATATGGGACTAAAGAAATCTTTCCTGTTATTATCCCTCTCCTGTTTAGCGGTGGCATTTCTCCTGCTTGGTGCGGTTATCTTTCTTTGCCGTGGCATTGAAAACTATTATCCTTTAGGCGGTGTAGAAATCCTATCGGATGGTTCAATCGTACCCCTGCCATCTCCTACGGCGTCACAACAGCGCATTTTGGCTATCCTAAATATTGTGCAGACGCTTTCCTGTATTCTTTTCCCGGTAGGTGGATTGATTGTTTCAGTCTTTCTTTTTTATTATCTCAAATTGAAGCAGCCTATTTCCTGCCTGCAAAATGGCATTATGCGGATTCAGAATAATGATCTGGATTTTTCGCTGCCGATTTTGTCTTACGATGAAATGGGACAACTATGTGCTGCCTTTGAAGAAATGCGGAGTGAACTTCTGAAATCGAATCGGCTGTTGTGGCAACAGGCCGAGGAACGCAAACGGCTCAATGCCGCATTTTCCCATGATCTGCGTAACCCGATTACGGTATTAAAAGGAAGTGTAAAACTTTTACGGCAAGGTATTCAGGACGAACAGACCATAGACCGGCTGGAAAGTTACACTTTACGGATTGAGCAGTATGTAGAAGCTATGAGCAGTGTTCAAAAGTTGGAACAACTCTCTGTTAAGCCAAAAGAAATCAGACTATCCGTTTTGCAGAGTGAATTGCAGGAAACAGCACGACTGTTGGCGCTATCCAAAAAAGTTTCTGTTTTAGTCCCATCAGGCGGAACTGTTTGTATAGATCACGGGCTATTTCTTACCGTAGCGGAAAATCTGATTGGAAATGCGGCGCGATTTGCAGAAAAAGCAATCTCTATTCAAATAACGCTGCAAAATGATTCTATGACCTTGAATGTAGAAGATGATGGTGCTGGTTATCCGCTGTCTCTCGTGCAGAATGGGCCAAACCCTTTTGAAACGACAAGTAGTAATTCCTCACATTTCGGAATGGGGCTTTACAGCAGCAGAATTTTATGTGAAAAACATGGTGGCCGATTGATTTTGGAAAATAGGGTTGGGGGCGGTGCATCCGCAACTGCTATTTTTCATTTCGTGTAATCCTTGAGCGATTTTTGAGATTTATCATTTACACTCTCCTTATACCACAAATAAGGAGAGTGTTTTTTATGAATATTGAGGCAAAGAATTTATCAAAGATTTATGGTGACGGTGAAAACCGAGTGGTGGCTTTGGATCATGCGAATCTCGAAATTGTATCCAGTGATTTTATTTCTATTATGGGACCATCTGGAAGCGGAAAAAGTACCCTGCTTCATTTGCTTTCCGGCTTGGATAAGCCATCTTCCGGCTCGCTGACCTATGATGGTAAAGATATTTACAGTTACAGCGATAAGGAGTTGTCGGCATTCCGCCGGAAGCGGATTGGATTTATTTTTCAGCAATTTAATCTGCTTCCGGTTCTGACGGCGAAAGAAAATATTATCATGCCTCTTTTGCTGGATAAACAAAAACCGGATGAAGCATACCTGAAACAGCTTACAGAACTGCTTGGCATTCAGGGCCGCTTGGAACATCTGCCCCATGAGTTATCCGGCGGCCAGCAGCAGCGTGTAGCCATCGCCCGCGCTTTGATTGCAAAGCCGGATGTAATTTTTGCTGATGAGCCTACGGGAAATCTGGACAGCAAAAGCGGCGGCGAAGTCATGGAACTGCTTCAAAATGTATGGAAAAAGATGGGTAAAGCTCTCGTTGTCATTACCCATGACAGCCGTATTGCGCGAATGGCAGACCGCCAGTTTCAGATCGTAGATGGTGTGCTTGCGGAGGTGACAGCGAAATGAAATCTTATCGTACATTAGCATTGAAAGAACTACTGTCCCAAAAAGTCACTTCTATTCTTATTTTGATTGCCGTTGTGCTGTCTACTATGATGACAACCATTGTAGGACAATCCATTGGCGTACTTAGTGCAATGCGGGAACAGCAGGCCATCGCTATCGGAGGAAACCGATATGCCACTTTTTTGCAGATGAATGCAGAGCAGCTTCATGCACTGGAACAGGATGAGCGTCTTTCCTATGTAGGCAAATCTATTTATATGGGAAGTTTAGAACTCTCCCCATCTCTTACTCTTGGTTTGATGGAATATTGGGATGATACTGCCGCTATCTATCCATCCAGTACCAGTGTAGAAGAAGGTCGTCTGCCGGAAGCCCCGATGGAAATAGCGCTTTCTGAAGATATTCTGAAATATCTTGGCTTTGAGGGCGGTATTGGAGATAAGATTACACTTTCACTGCAAAAAAATCTTCGCCACAACATTGCGGACAGCTATTCCTATACAGCAGAATTTGTTCTTACAGGGATATTGAAAAATAACTACTTGGGATATACAAGCGGCACTGTTACGGGAGTTGTAGGGGAAGGAACTGCTGAACAACTTTTAACGGAATCTTATATTTATTACAATGTGGATATTCGGACTGCCGATAAAAAGAATTTTCAAGCAGTTGTCGATGACATCAATAAGGAATTTAATATCCATGAGCTTGATACCAGCTATAATATTGTATATTTGAACGCCTTGGGAATTTCCTATACTGCAAATTCCGAGGGTGCTAATGATAAGGGATTCTCTTTTATGACAGTCGCAGGGATATTAGTGGGTACTTTGATTTTGCTGGCTGCTGGTCTTGTGATTTACAACATTCTGAAAATATCTGTATCAAAACGGATAAAGGGATATGGAACACTTCGGGCTATTGGAGGCGAAAAAGGACAGCTTTATCAGATCATTGTAATTGAAGTAATCCTATTGTGCCTGATGGGGATTCCTATTGGTATGCTTCTTGGTTTCCTGAGTGCCAGAGGAATTTTAGAGGCAGCTACCGGCCTGGTTTCCCCTGAATTGTTCTTGGTTCAGGATGCTTCTGAATTGAAAACTCTAATAGCAGAGAACAGTTCTTTGAATGGAACCTTACTGGTTTTAAGCGGAGCAATCACTTTGGCGTTTGCGTTGTTTGCAGCATTACCAGCAGCCAGATCAGCCGCAAGGGTATCTCCCATTATGGCGATGTCTGGAACAAATCTAAAAATTCGGCGCAGAAAGCGTAAAACAAAGAAAATCCATCATTTTGAAGCATATTATGCCCGCCTGAACTTAAAGAGAAATAAAGGCCGTACTGCAATTACAATTTTGTCCCTTGTTATGAGTATCACGGTTTTTATTGCCCTGCAAGGGTTTTCCTCTCTCCTGAACGCTGCAAGCGCCCTGCAAGATAATCATGTAGGAGATTATCAGATCACAAATGAAAGTATTGGATTTACCACAGATGATCTGAACACTTTGCGGAAAAATGAAGCTGTGCAAAGTGTAGCCGCCATACAATTTTCGCTTTACGAACAAAATGAAAATGGGCTGCTCGATGAAATCAGTCTTGAATTTCAACTGAAACCCGGCGAAACTTTTCAGGTTGTCGGATTGAACAATGAATATTGGGATTATTTTATGGGGGATCAATTACCAGAAGAACAGCTTGGACAACTGAAATCAGGGAACGCCTGTATAGTAAGGAATCCTATTCCCATGAGCTACGGCGAAGATGTTCTTGAATTTACAAATATAGAGGCCGGAGAAAGCATCTGTGTTGCGGGAATGGAGCTGAATGTTTTGAAAACCTTGGATGGCTATGACGGTTATCTTGGTATTGGAAATGGCGGTTTCACAAATGGTGTTCAAGTGATCGTTGATGATGCTATCTATGAACGCCTGACGGGAAAAGATACCTATTCAGAGTTTTTGCCTACACTGAACGAGGGTGCTGACAGGGAAAACTTTGATACATTTATCGAGGCGTTTTGTAACAGAATACCGGGGACAACATTCTTGTCATATGAAGAAACCGACCAGCAACTAAAAGAGAGCTTTGCACAAATTCAAATGCTGGCATGGGGGCTGATTCTTTTCGTTGGCCTGATTGGTATTCTTAATATCATCAATACCGTTTACACAAATATTCACACCAGAGTAACAGAAATCGGTATGCAGCGGGCCATTGGAATGAGTGCCGATAGCCTTTATAAAACTTTCCTTTGGGAAGGTGCATATTACGGAATCATTGCCTCTGTGATTGGAAGCGTGCTGGGATATGTTTGTACGATCTTCATTGAGGCGGCCACGAGCGACACCATCCAGCTTGTTGCAATCCCTGTCATGCCCATTCTTGAAGCAACCCTCTTGGCAGTAGGAGCTTGCTTGCTGGCAACAGCAATTCCGCTACGGAAAATTTCAAAAATGAATATTGTGGATTCGATTGAAACGGTTGAGTAGAACACTATTTTTTGAACTGTCCGAACTTTCTAATATTTTGTGGACATTTAGGTTTTAGAATGACCTTATCAGTGAAAGCAGGTGGATAAAGAAGCTTTTGTCTATTTGCTGTGCTGATTCTGGTACAGTTGGCGGCCACTGGCACAACAGTTTTCCGCATTTACCCCAAGCAAAGGAGGCGAACAATATGGGCAAAATTTTAATATTATCCGTCACTGACCACGAAGAACATATACTCAATAAAATTATGGAAACTATCGCAAACGAGCCGAAGCTTAACCATATTGCGCCTCCTCTCCCTTGCAACATTCTTTCTTTTAAAAATCTGGAAATTCGGCTAAAGGAGCAGACAGTATCCTGCAGAGGTCAACTTGTTACTCTGACTCACCATGAGTTTGCTGTCCTTACATATCTGGCTCGTCATCCCAGCTGGGTATTCTCAGCCAGCCAGATTTATGAGGCCGTATGGGATAGAGACGGTGAACACTGCGGCACCGCCGTTGCCAGTGTCATCGGTCAGATCCGGCGCAAGTTGACGCCGGATACACCAAAGAGTGGCTATATTCGCACTGTACTGGGTAGTGGATATAAATTTGAATCCGTGATACAGGAAATGCCGGACATAGGCTTATTGGCTCTGTCCGGCGCTTCTTTTTATATAAAATAAGGCTGCAAGTATTGCTTCCTGTATTACTTGAAAAAAACATATATAAATTCGACAAACGGCAGTCTACTCTTCCCCAAATAGACTATTTACAGTTTTGAACCACAAGGCGGTGTAATATCCAATCCTTCAAGAAAGTGTATTCCCCAGTTACACATAGAATCTAATACCGGAATGATACTTTTTCCAAAGGCGGTAAGTGAATACAAGGTTTTAGGTGGTTTTTCTGGAATTACTTCTCTGTGAATCATGCCACATTCTTCCAAATCGCGAAGTTGTTGTGAAAGCATTTTAGGTGTGGCTTTTGGAATTAAGCGTTGTAATTCCATGTAGTGCAAAGGTTTTTCTATCAAATGCCAAAGAATGAGAGGTTTATATTTTCCTCCAATCAGAAAAAGTGTGGCTTCCACTGGACAACTAAATTGATCTTTTTGATAATTCATTTTTATATATTCACTCCTTTTTGGGTACTTTCTTTGAGGGAAGTATCTACCTGAAAAGTGCAATCTTGTTATTCTACTGCACCATGTTAAAATTAGTACGACGATTGAACATGTCAACTAAATTATACAGCACCAAGAAAGGATTGACCATGATGAATTTTATTGAGATTGCAAAAAAACGGTATTCTGTACGCAATTACAGTGGCAAAAAAGTGGAGAAAGAGAAGCTTGATAAAATTTTGCAGGCTGCTCATGTTGCACCAACAGCAGCAAACCTACAGCCGGTTCACTTAATTGCAGTAGAAAGCAAAGAGGGACTGGAAAAAATCAGCAAAGGGGCAAATATTTATAATGCTCCTCTTGCAATTATTGTATGTGCAGATCATAACAAAGCATGGGTTCGCCCCTTTGACCAAAAGCAAACCGGAGACATTGACGCAGCTATCCTAACAGACCATATGATGTTGGAGGCAACAGAATTAGGTTTAGGTACCGTATGGGTATGTTACTTTCAGCCTGATGTTATCCGGAAAGAATTTGATTTACCCGATAATTTAGAGCCAATCAATATTTTGGTAATCGGTTATGGAAATGAAGCGCCATCAGATACAGAAAGACATGAACACATGAGGATTCCACTCACTGACTTAGTTTCGTATGAAAAACTGTAACCGAGTATGACTCGATTTCCGAAATACTTCCGAACTATCTTCAACTCATTGCTTCCAAAAATAGTTGATGTTATAATTGCGGGGAAACAACTGAATAAAAGTGTCTTCGGGGCAGGGTGAAATTCCCGATTGGCGGTAAAGTCCGCGAGCGTAAAACGCACGATTTGGTGTAATTCCAAAACCAACAGTATAGTCTGGATGAAAGAAGATATGGTTAGATTTCCGCAGATTTTAAGGGGCTTACTTTCTTTTCTGTGGCCTAATTATAATGTTAACACCCGAAAGACCTTTTCTTTTGGGTGTTAATTTTTTGCCACGGAGGAAAGCAATTATGAACAGTAAAACAAAAAGAGTCACCACTATTGGGATGCTATGTGCGATCACTTATGCCACCATGGTTGTCGGCAGGATTCCGATTATTCTATTCTTAAAGTACGACCCATCCGATGTTATTGTAACTTTGGGCGGCTTTATTTGGGGACCGATGACTTCTTGTATCGTATCTGTCATTGTGGCAATCCTTGAAATGATTACAGTAAGCGATACTGGAATATTAGGTTGTATCATGAATATCGTACAAACACTATCTTTTGCGTGTACGGCATCTGTCATTTACAAAAAAAAGCACACTTTATCTGGTGCAGTGATTGGTCTGGCATCGGGATGGCTCATAACGGTTGTTGTTATGCTGTTGTGGAACTATTTGGTAACACCGCTTTACATGGGGTATCCAAGAGAAGCAGTTGTAGAATTGTTACTTCCTGCCTTTCTTCCATTTAACTTGTTGAAAGGTGGGTTAAATGCATCCATTACCTTTTTACTGTATAAGCCCATAGTTACCGCTTTGAGAAAAAGCGGATATGTTGCTGCTTCGGAAAATGAAGCAAGACAAAAGCATACTGGTCTGCTTATATTGGCAAGTTTTATTATTGTAACTTGTGTTTTGATTATCCTGTCAATGAATGGGATTATATGAGGATTGAAATGAAAGAAAAACTAAATGAGCCTATTTACACACTAACAGGAACCGTTATACATGGCCGAGGTATTGGAAAGCATGTGGGGACACCTACCGCGAACATAGCAATCGAAAAAAAAGATTTTTTGCCAAAGACAGGAGTATATGTGGCAGATATTCTTTTAGGCGATAAGAGATATTACGGTGTTACCCACATTGGGACGCGCCCTACACTTGATAATGATAGCTTTGTTTCAATCGAAACATATATTTTTGATTTTGATAAGGATATATATGGGTGTACGATAACTGTCAACCTATATAAGAAATTGAGGGAAGTCAGAAAATTCAATGAATTATCCTTGCTGCTTGAACAAATTGCGAATGACCGGACAATGGCACAAGAATTTTGGGGATTAAAGCAAACAAATCACACCTTACACATTGATGTTAACCGGCATTGTGTAATATTAGAACAGCAGGAAGTTTATTTATCAACAAACGAATTTGAAGTCCTTTATCTGTTACTGCAATCTCCTCAAACTGCATTCACAAAAGAACAGATTTATGAACAGATTTGGCATGAACCCACAAATAACCATTTGCATGCAGTAGAAAACACGATTTTTCAAATACGAAAAAGGCTAAAGCCATATTGCATGGGACACGAGTATATAAAAACAGTAATTGGCTATGGTTATAAATTCAATTCCGAGTAAGGTGGTAAACACAAGAGCAAATAGCGCCATTCTCAAAATTTTGAAGTCTTCGTGTTCAGCAACCTTTTATAAACAGAAACGGCTCTGATACTATCCCCCAGTTCATTTAGGTTTCACCAAAAACAAGACCACTGCTTATTCATATAGAGAGAAGAAAGGATGTGAACAATATGGGCAAATTTTTAATATTATCCGTTGCAGACCATGAAGAACACATACTCAATAAAATTATGGAAGCCCTTGCAGACGAACCAGAGCTTGACCATATTGCTCTCCCACTCTCGGATGACACTCTCCCCTTTCCGGAGCTTGAGATTCGCCTGAAGGAGCAGGCAGTATTCTGCAGAGGTCAACTTGTTACACTAACTCATCATGAGTTTGCTGTCCTTGCTTATCTGGCTCGCCATCCTGGCTGGGTCTTTTCTGCCAGCCAAATCTATGAGGCTGTGTGGGCTGCGGACGGTGAACACTGCGGTACCGCTGTTGCCAGTGTAATCGGTCAGATCCGTCGCAAGTTGACACCGGATACGCCGAAGGGCGGTTATATCCGGACTGTACTGGGCAGCGGATATAAATTTAACAGTTCTCCATTTTAAGTCAGCAAGAAAGGCTCCGAGGCCATAATGATCTCGGAGCCTTTCTCATTGACTTAAATCTTAAACAACTTAATCGCCTTCAACAAAATAATGCTCAATTCCTGGTACAAATCCTCATCCAGCACACCATCAATAATGGCATACTTGAGCAGCAATGGTCGATACATCTGCAAAATCGTCGTAATGGCATCCTCGTTTCCCGCCTTGGCGCTGAGAAGCAGACATTCAAAATTCATCTCTTGTCACCTCCTTCAATGCTCTTTCTGATTTTCTGAATCGTCCTATAGTAAAGCGCAGCTGCCCCTTTGTAGGACAGTTCAAACTTTACTCCCAGAGTTTCAAAATCTTCTTCCTCCAGCGTTCGAGCCAGAAAGATCTGGCGCTCCCGTTCATTGAGTTTCTGAAGTGCCTCCAGAAGCGCTCCATTTTCAATGACATCCATAAGCGGCAATTTGTCTAAAACCACTTCCTCTGAGCTTGGTTCGGACTCATAGACCACTTCCACAGTACTCTCTATACTGCTGCGCTTATAAAGCTGGATCAAATAATCTTTTCTGCGGCGCTTGACCGCCGAAACTAAATATGCTGTAAACCTGAATTGCAGGTCATCTTCTGCCTGTCCATTGTTCCGTTGCCACATGGCTTTACCTCCAAAAGTCTCAAGAATTTCTATGAATTTCCTGAGCTTCTGGCGGTGACCTGCACCGGACAAAACCTGGCTGTGATAAACAAAAACAGCCAGCTTTGTACCAATGGACAAAACCAGCTGTTCCCTGAATTGCTGCATCGAGCAGTTCAATAGATACCATCCGAGCAGGTGGAGGTTTTTCCTTATGTGGAGAAAACTCTCTCGTCCTGCCTCGACGATATACCCCTATTGAGAGCCGTTCATGAAAAGCCGTGTGTCCTGGAGTTATGAAAGCAATGAACTGCTCGATGTTGTGGAATCCTTTTTCCATAACATCGTTACTCCCTGTCCGCAGTTATGCGGACGGCACACAGGCGGCCTGCATCATCCCCTTTCTTTCGCGATATGGCAGCGCAACGCTGCCGCCCTGCTGATAATTGTTAAATTGTGAAATAATACTTTTTTCAAATGCTATTCCAACTATTCTATGAATCTATGAAATTAAAACAAAAGGCGGCCTTCATCCTTATTGTCAGGATAAAGACCACCCTCTTCTTCCGATTTTCATTGGGTACTGTACTGATCTCATCCCCCCACCTCCACTTATCGAGTTTTCATTGGTTTTGGGATCACTGCCATAATTACAGTGTAACTGACAGTTTTCGGAAACTTTTGGAGTAGCATTGGAGTCGCTTTCGAGTAAAAAGAAAATCATTCGACATTATATGACAAAACAGGCTCTAAAACGGACACACTGCTTTTCAACCTCTCTCAGTGTCCCGCTTTAGAGCCCTTCCTTTATTTTTTAGTTATATCTTCCTCTGTTACCTGGGCTGTATCTGGATGGATATAAATGATCTGGAGTCCTTTCTTCTTGGCATAGTTGACCGTCTGCTGGGTTCCGGACCGCATATTGTGTGCATTATCATAGACAGCTATCATATGCCCGGCCTGCTCCACCATATAGTAATTGCGTTTCTTATAGCTTTCGCTTGAGGGCATTTCGCCCAGCACTAAGACCTTCTCAGCATATCTGCAAATAAAATCCATCCTCTTTCGGTGCCAGTCATCCCAGTCTGCATTGTAACCCTCAAAAGGGAGAGCCAGACACAATTCCACATCTTGATACGCTTGCTGCTCTTTCATACGTAGCAGGAGCTCCGCTGCCCACATATCAACGCCCATTGCTCCTCCAACCCAAAAGCATCGTACTCCCTGATGATAGAGTCGTATGAGTTGCTCCTGCAGACACTTTTTAATCCGTTGGCAGCGTTTATCCTTTTCATTATATTTGAACTTAAATCTGGTCGGTCTGTGACCTGTAATCACACACGAAAAACTGTTCATATAATTCTCCTTTCCTGGCGTACTCCTCTGCATATTATACTTGCCATGGACGAGATAAATCAACCATGACCGCTTAATAATCCATGTCATAGCGGATAAAATGTAACTATAGCATGGAGGTGACGCATGGAAAATCTACTGAAAGATATGGGTAAACGGATCTTCGACCGGAGGAAACAACTAAATATGACCCAAGAAACTCTGGCAGAGCTGGCTCATGTCACACCACAGACCATCTCCACCGCAGAATTGGGTCAAAAGGCTATGCGGCCTGAGACGATCCTCAAAGTCTGTGATGCACTTCACATCAGCACCGAGTATTTGTTGCGAGGCGTCATCACAGAAACAGATTCCTCCCTTCTTATGGAGAAGATTTCCACACTAACACCCAAACAATACAGGCATTTTGAAGATATTTTAGACAGTTTTATCGCGGCCATACAGGAAGAGGCATAGGAGCATCGCTGGCTCCCATGCCTCTTTTGATTATCCCCGGCTGCGGAATGCAGACAAGGCACCAGCAATCAGTCTGCGTGTCCTATCGTCCATTTCCGAATCATCGTCCACTTCCTGTGCAGTTGAAGGCATCACAGGCGCTACGGGCCCCTCAACCAATCTGGCTGTGATCGCCTGCTCTTTTGCTTTTTCCTGTCCCATACCTTCCTGCCGCAAAATCTCTTTGACGATAGCCACTACCGCTTCTTTGCTGATAATAGAAGCATTTAGTGGCTGCGGCTCCTGCCCAAAGTGCTCATTATAGTAGACCACTGCATTTGCCACATATTGCGCTTTTGTGCGGGGACTCTGTAACTCCAGTAATCCAATGGCAGTCTCGTGTATGGGATCGCCCTCATTAAAGCGCAGCGTAAACCGTCCTCGTTCTTTTTTCTCGCCCATACCATCACCTGCCTGCTGTTTCAATCCGGTACAGATACTCATAGCCATCCGCATTTGCATTGATTTTCGGTACGAAGAATGGTGTTCCCACCTTGCCCGAAGTTTCGATCTGCCGCTTCAAAAGAATGGCGCCACCGCCTACAAATACTACCTTGCAATATTGCAAGTCCAACATTCGCTCCCGCAGCGTGCTGAACAGGTCATTGATAAATTCCTGCGCCATCTGTTCTGTCAGCCGTATGGCTGCATCCGGATATTGAGTCTTTTTTCCCATCAGGATAGCGTCCACATCTCCTTCATCCAACAGCAGGTCCAGCTCCGAATTCACCTTTGAACGCACCTTATTGTACAACAGAATTACACCATTTTCTAACGAATCACAGGAGGTAAGGTCAATCTCTCCATTTTTCATCAGCAGATAGTCAGCCGTAAACCCGCCAATATCCAGAATCACCGCTTTGGGTTCCTCCACGAGCGTGTGAAGCATGGTGGCTGCTGCTGCGTAAGCCTGGGGGAAGCAGGCCGCATCTTCAATATAGATGGAATACGGCTTCCCCTGCATCTCAAACCCTATCACTCCTCGCTGTCTGAAGTATTGTGTGAACCGTTCCACCTGGGCGCCAAAGTGTGCCGGCGGCAGTCCAACTGCCAGTTGGATACGCTGAACCTCCGAGGAATATGCCCCCCTCGCTTCAATCTCTCCAGCCAGAGCAAATAGGGTCAGGATAAAGAAGCGATCATCCTCCGTTTTATCTTTCCGATAAGGAATCCGCTCAGTAGACAGCGTATAGTAGGTATTCTGATACCTCAGCACATTCTGTCCAAAGGGACGGGTGACACTCTGCTTCAGACCGGACACAAAGGGGTTGCAATGAACCGTTTTAATTTGTTTGTTGCCATGATCAACGCCAATAAGCATATGTAATGCCTCCTTTTTGCTTTATACATATCCTTTACGCCTATATGACGCCTATTCTCAACAATCACACACTATTTTCTAAAAACAAAAAGCAGGAGACCCATCATAAAGGTTTCCCGCTTTTGGCTGCTTCATAATGTGCGCAGCTAATATATATTTGATTGTTCTATTCTGCCATACCCTGCGGAACTTCAAATTTGTATCCGCTCCCCAAAACAGTACGGATATAACCCGCTTTCGGCATATCCGGTGTCAGTTTTCTGCGGATCTGACCAATGACGCTGGCAACGGCTGTTCCGCAGTTTTCACCATCCTCACCCCATACTTCTTCATAAATCTGCCCGGCAGAAAATACCCAGGACGGGTGGTTTGCCAAGTATACCAATGTCGCAAATTCCCGATGGGTCATAGAAATTAACTCGCCGTTTCGGTGTACCGTTCTCTCCTTCAAGCGAAGCTCCAATCCCGGAAAAACAAGAGTATTACAAGGATGAGATGACACAATATGGTCAAATCCTGGCTCGGCTGCAATAATCTCCATAATTCTGCTAAGTATGTATTCTTCATGGTCTGTTACCGACAATACAAAGATTTTTCCCATATGTCCCTCCCTTATTCATAATTAGAATGCTGATACCCTGCAGCCAATATAAAGTTTACTTGTTTATTTCAGTAATAACGACTGTTCCGTTTTTATCCAGCAAAGGGGTAATCCCCGTATCATGGACAAGGTAGTTTACACCTGTTTCGGTGTCTACAACAATACTCAAGGAAGTTCCCTGTGTATAGATTGTTTCAAAGCGCTTTTCTTTGTTTGCCATAGTAATCCACTCCTTTGCATAGTGTAAGGTATCAGCATTTCTAATTTATTACTCTATGATAAAGGCCAAATGTTGCAAAAATCTCCTAATCGCTTTCTTTTTCGGCAAGAAAACAGGCGGAATTGCTTCATTTTTGTAGCAATTCAATTTTCATCTCATTTCAGGCCGAAGAATAACCCGTTTGAATAAGAACATTGTTGCACCAAAATAGGTCAGGTAGATTGCACAGAATAGCAGAATCGTCACCAGACCATAAAGAGGTACAAGTCCCTGCTGCAAGATTGCTTCTCCGAAAAAGAACTGTGCCCCTGTGATCAGCAAAACCGTCAGTAAAAGAGGGAATAGCAGTGGGATCAAAAAGACTGTGGACAGTTCCCTGCGGATCAGGGAAGCCTGCCTGCGGCCCGGTACACCCAAACGGTCAATGACTGCATAATTCTTCTGGTTTTTGTCTATGGCAGAAAGCTGCTCAAATGCAAGAACCGAGCAGGATAGAATGATAAAAATAATGCTTAAATACAATCCGCAGAACGAAATGGCTGTAAATCCAGTCAGCGAATTGGCAACGCCCCACGCCTTTACTGTAACACCCATCGTTACTTTTTCCGGGAGCTGTTGACCTGCCTGCAATTCCGGCTGCCATTTCCCACTGTTCAGGAATTGCTTCAAGTCGCTTTTCAATTCCGGGTATCCGCCATCTTCCAGTTTCATCGCCAGACGGATTTTTTCTCCGACGAATTGTGAAGCTGCTTCATCCGGCAGAACAAGTACATATCCCTTCGTTCCGGCCATTTGATACTGCTCCATCGGCTCCGTCAGAATCGGTGTCTCTGCAATAGTCAAGGTTCGACCATTTAATGTGATCTCTGGCTGCTGCTTCAAGCCCTGCCGGATTCCGTCCATATAGTTCCATGTATCACAATGAACCAAAAACTCGTTGTCGCTCATGGAAACAGGAGAAAGTCCCAAAATCTCACGCAGGTGGTTATAGTCGGACAAGGACAAGGCTTCGATCGGTTTTTCAGGAACCGCATACAGATAATAGCTCACAGAATCCTCGACTCCACAATGCTCCTCTGTAAAGGAAACGATGGAATCCATGCTGGATTTCTCCAAAGGTGCATCAATCGCCACGCCTGCATCATAGGGATAGTAGGCTTTCATGTTGGCTTTGTAGCCTGCTCCCATTGTAAGCCCCACAAACATGGTTGCCAGGGATATGGTTAAAAGAATCGCCACCACAGCCATTGTCCGGCCAGCAGAATGGATGCGCCGCCCAATCTGCCCCAGGAAGAACAGATTTTCTTCTTTGTACTTATGGCGCAGATTTTGTTTTGCAAATCGGTGCAACAAAAGCGGAATCTGGCGATGCAGCTCGTAAACACCCACCAGAATGAGCAGGCAGGCTCCGCCAAGGTACAAAAATGCTTCATTGGTTTGTGTCTGAAGCATCCGCCCAAGCAAAATCACGCCTGCAACCATTGCAGCGATTGAGAGCAATACTACCAAAAGACTATGGCGGAATGATTTGAAACGGTATTCTTCATTCTTGCGGTTATCATACAGCAGATCGATTACTTTCTGATGCCGGATAATCTTTGCTGCTCGGAGCATCCCAAAACCATACATCAAGGCAAAAAACAAAAATGTTACTGCCCATGCCTGGAGAGAAAAGGAAACCTGATAGGTATGCGGCACCTCAAAGATATTTTTTACCACCTGATTCAGCAAACCGGAAAGCCCTGTGCCAACCAAAGAACCAAGCAGAAAGGCCCCAGTGCCGATGATACTGTTTTCAGCAAGGAACAAATTCCGTACTGTCTTTGATTCCATGCCAATCAATTCGTAGGTTGCAAACTCCTTTTTCCGTCGTCCCAGCATAAAGCGGATCGCATAACCGATCACAAACGAGGACATAAAAGCAACCAGAGCTGACATAAGCAGAATTCCAGTAGTCAGCATCGACATATTTTCTGCCATAGCAAGAACATCTGATGAAAAGCCCAATGCCAAAAATGAGTACATCAATGCCGCAGTCAAGGTAAGCGTCACAAAGTAAATGATATAATCCCGCAGGCTTCTGCGAATATTTTGAATTGCTAACTTCCAGTACATCATCACACCCCCTCAATCTGAATTGGATGTGGATTTGCTGAATAATATCCATGTGCTGATATAATAGCAAACCAAAAGCAAAATAAGTACAGCGACCGTAATGCCCACTTGCAGGAGCAATTTATCAAATCCAATATAAGAAGCAATCTCATTTGAGACAGATTGAATAAAATAAGCTACCACAACGAAGGATACAATAACCGCTACTGTAATCGGTAAACCAAACCACACTCTAAGCTGTTTTCGCATCAATTTCTTTATATCGGATTCCTCTGTCCCCAATTTACGCAAAACTCCAAAACGATATTTATATTTTCCTGCATCTAAGAGTTGCTGCAAAGAAAGTATTGTGAGGCACATTACCATTAAAACCACAGCGCCATAAATCATCGCTGTCTTTAGAATGAAGTTCATACCCTTTGTTTCATTGATTTGCAGCGTACTCAATCGAATGGAATACCCAACACCCTTTTCCGAAAGTTCTGGATAGACCTTTATAAACCTGTTTTCTAAGGCCGCTGCATCTGAGTAGGAAAGTTCTTTTGATGTCTGGATATAACGGTTCCGCTTGACAGAAAGAAGGTTTTGACAAACACTATCTGGAAATACATATACAACTTGTGTATAGGAATTGTATAAGGTTTCGCCCATTGCCTCTTGATAACTGGCCTGTTCAGAAAGCGTTAACCTTCCTACATCGGTATCTACCACTGCATGACTGCGTATAAATTCTTCTTGTTCATCCGTTGTTGCAGTTGTATGCCATTGGGTCGTAAACTCATTTTCTTCAAGCGTAATAGCCTCATATCCCAGCATTTCCCTGATAGCATTATAATCGCTAAGAGAAATAGCAACCACAGGAAATTCATGTTTTACACGGTCATGAAAATCTTCACAATTTGGAAGATAAAGGCTAAAGGCACAGTCTGCGCTTACCGCAATTCCTTCTTCCGTCAAAAAATCTGTGACCGCTTCATAATCGCCTGTTGGCAAATCCTTTTTTTCGTACACATCATTATATCGGGAATTGATCTGAACATCATACATGGAGCGACTATCCAAATACCCCGTACTCCATTCTGTCAGTACTGGTGCGATAATGAACATAAGAATGGCTATTGTCAGCGTAATGCAAATCAAGGTCATTGTTTTTGTCGTTGTTGTGAGCTTGGATATGATCTGTCCAAAGAAAAACAGGTTATTACCTTGATACCTGTGTGCAGGGGATTTGCTTTTCCATGCAACAATCGCGCTGCTGGACAGATAAATAATTCCGCATATCAAAAAAAGTAAATCTGCAACAACGAACAGCAAATATTGATTGATCGTACCAGCGCCCAGAGTTAGATAATACTTGCTTTCAAAAACCGGTACGAGAGCTGCAAGTACAGTATTTGGAACTGTGCAGGCTAAGAGACCGATAAGCAAAGTTTGCAATGTCCATACTTTCTTTTTGAGTAGCCAAACGAACGACCACAGCAGGGTGAGCGCCGGAAAAATGATATTTCCCCAAAACAAGATGTGGAGAGGAAAAGCAAATCGTGGATCAAAGAAAAAGATCATCTTTTGAATCCCTGTTTCCAACATCCATATAGAAAGCACCAAGTAGATCACAAGGATTGTCGGTATAAACCGGTTCTTCTTCAAATCAGGTTCATTTTGTCTGTCCGCAGACAGCATATCAATAATCTTGATCTTACGAATAGTACGGACATTGAACAGTCCAACCACGAAAAAACTGATTGTGAAAAAGCCGACTGTCCAAAGAACGGTATCGGGGAACAGTGTCCATGTCAGCTCATAACTATGACCATAGGAAGCGAGCAGCATAGCGGACATAAATTGCGAACACAACACACCAAGAGCAATACCAAGAGCAATAGATATAGCCCCCATCAAAAAAGTTTCTGCAAAAAAGAGCCAGCCGATTGTTTTTTGCTCCATCCCCATAATAGATTGTACGGCAAATTCCTTTTGCTTGCGCCGCAGCATATAGCTGTTTACATAGCGTATCAGGAACAATAACAACAGCGTGATCGCACAGACCGCCAATTTGATACCATCACTAAACGCTGTAATTTCATAAGCAGTTCCAATATCTGGCTGGTAGTAGCTGCTCGATATAGATAGAAACGCATAAAACAAAGTAACGCAGATCGTCAAGGTAACAATATAGATTAGATAGTCCTTTGCAGAGCGTTTCGCATTTCTAAAAATCAATTTAGCGTACATCGCTCATGCCTCCTCCCATCATGGTGAGGACATCCAGGATTTTTTCAAAGAAAGTCCTGCGGGAATCACCACCCTTACGGATTTCCATAAAGATTGCCCCGTCCCTCATAAAGAGAATACGATTGGCATAGCTTGCCGAGAAAGCATCGTGTGTCACCATCAGGATCGTGGCTCCGAGATCTTCGTTGATACTCTGGATCGTCGAGAGCAGCATCTGGGACGAGTGACTGTCTAACGCACCGGTGGGTTCATCCGCCAAAATCAGCTTAGGCTGGTTGATAATGGCTCTGGCACAGGCGCACCGCTGCTTCTGGCCGCCGGACACCTGATAGGGGTACTTATCCAGAATATCCGTGATATTCAGCTTTCCGGCCATTTCCCGCACCCGCCCATCAATCTCGCCTGCGGGAACCTTGTTGATGGTCAGCGCCAGGGCTATGTTTTCCGAAATGGTCAGCGTGTCCAGCAGGTTAAAATCCTGGAACACAAATCCAAGATTTTCCCGGCGAAACCGGGCAATTTGTTTTTCATTGATTTCCGTCACATCGGTTCCATCCAGATAGATATGTCCCGCACTGACGGTATCAATGGTGGAAATACAGTTGAGCAGGGTAGTCTTGCCGGAACCGGATGCTCCCATGATTCCTACAAATTCTCCCTCTTGAACGGAAAAGCTGATGTCCTGAATTGCTTTTGTAACATTCCCGCCATTTCCGTAATATTTTTGGATATGATCCAGTTTCAAAATTTCTTTCATTTTTATCACCTCTGATCTCTATTGTAAAATAAGAGCGGCTTCGTTTGTATCAAGTTTTCTTACAAAGTTCTAACAAAAATGTAAGAAGTGCAGAACGCTTTTCAGTCCTGCACTTCATGAATCAGACAGTTGATGTGAAAAGAAAGGGAAACGGCTGTGCCATGTTCCGACGATTCCGCCGCAATGCCAATGCCCAGCTTTTCACAAAGCCGTTTGCACAGATACAGACCAATTCCTGTGGATTGCTGAATCTTGCGACCGTTCTGGCCTGTAAATCCCTTTTCAAAAATACGGGGCAGATCGGACGCAGCAATTCCGATTCCATTGTCCTCCACGACAAGGACAACCTGATCTTGCCGTTTATGAGTAGAAATGCGGAGAACCGGTTGTTCCGTACGATACTTGACCGCATTGGCAATCAGTTGGTTCAGAATAAAGCGCACCCACTTTTCATCTGAATAAACCGTGTCCTGCATTTCCTCCACTTCCAGACGCATACCACCTTGGAGCAGCAGATATTTATTATCTGCAATCGCCTGATGCACCACTTGGGACAGTGCCATTTCCCGGACAGAATAATCTTTCTCTGTATGCTCACTGCGGGCGTAATAAAGAGCCTGTTCGGTAAAACGGTTGGTCTTTTCCAGTTCCAGCAGAAGTTCCTTTGTCCAGTCCGTCCGGTGGTTTTCACATAGGAGTTTCATGGCAGTAATGGGCGTTTTGATTTCGTGAATCCATTGCTCAATGTATTCTTTGTACTCCAGGCGTTCCCGCTCGACTTCTCCAATCTGTTCCAACATGGATTTTCCAGCCATTTTCAAAAGCTGATAGTAAACCTGATCCTCGGCCTGTTCCGGCAGCTCCATCACTTCGGAAATGAGGTATCTTTCGGAAAGCTGCTCCGCCATATCCAGAAGTTTTTTCATCTGCCGCTTCCGTTTCCAGTAAGTGAGGACAAGTCCCGTCAGCAAAATCAATGCCCATACAATCAGGATCAATACTACTGCGGAAACCGAATTGCCGCACACCAGCAGAAATACAGTGAGTGCAGCCATACAAACAAGGTTTGTCAGCAGAAATGGCAGCCTGTTTTTCCAATATCGTCTGCTGTTCATATCGTGTACCCCTGTCGGTGCTTTGTCTTGATAAAATCCGTCAGACCGATGCCCGCCAGTTTTTCCCGGATGCGGTTGATATTGACGCTCAAAGCATTGTCATCCACATATAGCTGATTGTCCCACAAATACTCAATCATATCTCCGCGAGAACAGATTTTTCCACCGTTCTTGAACAGGTAATAGAGAATTTTCAATTCGTTCTTGGTAAGTTCTACGCTCTGTCCATGATAGTCCAAACTGCTGGATTCCAGACGCAGCACCGCATCTCCATAGACGATCTGTTCCCGTTGCTGTGTGGGATAGGCTTTTTTCAACAGAGAAGCGATTTTCGCAAGCAGGATCGCTGTGTTATAGGGCTTCGTGATAAAAGCGTCTCCGCCCAGCATAATGCTATTCAGCTCGTCCATATCCGTGTTGCAGCTTGTCACAAAGATGATTGGCACTTCGGAAAATGTGCGAATCTCGGTGCAGAGAGAAAAGCCACTGGTCCCCGGCAGTTTGATGTCCAGCAAAATCAAGTGTGGCTGCTCGGCTTTGATCCGGTCGATCACATCAGCAAATTTCTCCGGAGCCACCGTTTCATAGCCGTTGCTTTGCAGCAGCGTTTTCAATTCATTCCGTATCAACGGATCATCTTCTATTATCAATATTTTTTCTTTCATATCAGCCTCCGTAAAAAAATACGATATGCAGTTGCTCATTCTCCCATTGACATTCGAATAAGTCAAGTATATATGTTAAAGCAAACTACCCTTTAAGCCTTTTTTGAAAACCAGTACAGCTCTTTCGGTTCCCCAAAAAGACATCGTAACAAGTCGATAGCTTTCCTTTTCCATTTCTTCTATTTTTGCATTGATTTTCTCTGTTACATTTTCCACGGTAATTCCTTCTACTAATTCTGTCCGATACATTATATTTTACCTCCATAAGCACTCAATTCAAAACCAATTTGCTTTTTCTGCTTTGAATTGAGGGGTATCGCCTTCCTGGTATGGATTATAGGTATTGCGATTACACCCAAATTCTTTTAATGCCTTTATTTTATTATCCTCTGTCCATTCAACCAGCGAGATTCCATCAAATTCCTCTATACTTCCATTGTTCATTTCATTTTTGAAATACCACTCCACAATCGTTTGATCTCCCTTATGAAAAAATTGCTTGATTTCCCAAATGACCACCTTGCCACGGGTATTCCATTCCTGAAACCAATGCTTTACTGTTTTTCGGTTGTTATACTGGGGACTCCAGCTTTCTGTATAGATCACATCTTCTGTAAAAATATCATCAATCCCCATATCCTGCTGATTGAGCCACATATCAAACCATAATCGGATTGTTTTTTCTCGTTCATTCATGATATAAACACCTCACCATTCTTTTGTCTTACCTTCGCGTTTGTTCTGCATCACCTGGGTTTGATATACGAGGACAGGAATCAGAGAAACCAGGGCAAGCACACCAAAAACTGCCGAGCGATTTACAACCGCAAATATTGCGAACATAAGCAGGAGCAGCAGCCACGGATTACGCAGATTTCTGTAATAGTTTTCCTTGTCCTCATAAGAAGTATGAAGTTCAAACGGCTTACCGTCATTATCTTTTTCTACAATCAACAGTTCCCGATTAAAGGTGGTGGCATTTGTTGCTATGCGTCCGCCTTTTTCAGCCCATGGCCGTAGGCGTACTTTACCAACAGAGTAGTTCAGGTTGATGTTTTTATAAAATACTTTGTAACCCATCCCCTCTAAAAACTCATGATAATCGGACGCGTTGGCTTTCGATTTTTGCCCGATAAACTCCACGCAGTATTTTACCTGATCCGGTTTACACGCCTCAAATTCATACAACATTTTTTCCGTCCGAATCAGACGATAGCCCTTTTCAGACATTTTATTCAACCAATGTTCCTGGGCAGTCAACAAACCGCCAAAGAAACGATAACACTTTTTGCTCATACTGCACCTCCAATAATTCCATTGGCCACTCCTACAAGTTCATTGAGCCTTATAAGTTCCTTTTCTGCAATTTCTTTTCCTTGTGTTGTGATGAGATATTCTTTTTTCCGTCCCGCACTATCTCCAAAAGGTGCAATCCAGCCTTTTTCCTGCAACGAGTTCAACGCACCATATAAAGTACCTGCCCCCAGCGTGAGCCGCCCTTTTGTACTATCTTCAATAAATTGCATGACAGCATATCCATGTTTCGGGGTATAAAGGGAAAGCAAAATAAAGAATGTCACCTCTGTGAGCGCACCGCCTTTCGCATTGTCTCGCATAACACCTGCCTCCTTATTACGGTTACTGTAATAAATATATCACTAACCGTAATAGAAGTCAATAACGATCCAAAATATAACAGCAAACTTAAAAAGCGGGGCAGCACACGCCGCCCCGCCGATTCTATATGCTTATTCCATCGCTCGCATTTCTTCCACAAGCGATTGATTTTTCTGCCTGCGCATTGTCCAGAAGGACAGAATCACCTCCAGGCCAAACAGCACCAGAACGAACAGCCCCATTTGCAGGAAGGGGAAGGAATATGGCATGATGACTCCATGGAAAGTCATTTCACTGAATTTCCGGGCAGCAATCACTGCAATCGGGAGGCCCGCTACCAGGGTTGCCAGCGCAGCAGAAAACGCATAGCAAATTCCCTCATAGATGGTCATTTGACAGAGCTGTTTTCTGGTCAGACCGATGGCACGAAAGACGCTGTTTTCCCTCTTTCTGGACATCTGATTGGAGAGGGTTGTGTTGATGAGATTGACCACGCCAAAGAGGAATACCAGCCAGGACAGCGCCTGAAACCCTCCAAAAACGACCCGGTTTTCCATTTCCTCATAATCCTTATGTATCCCAATGGTATCCAAGTCAAGATCCGGATTGGAAGAAATGATCGCACTCAGACTGTTTTCAATCTGCTCCGCCTTTTTGGGATCGCTGACAATGCTCCAGGAATAATCAAAACAGTTGATCTTTGGCATTGCTTCCTGAAATAGCTCTTTGGTTGCAACCATGCAGGTGCTGTCCAATGCCAGAGGACCATGACCATTTTTAAGCCCATCGTTTATGAGCAGACCGGAAACAGTGACAGGAATCTCTTGATCCCCTATGGTAAGTTTGATAACTGACCCCACATCTACACCGATCATATCTTCTGCATAATCCATATCAAGTGCAATACTATGGGAATCTTGAGGTAAAGTTCCGGACACAAGCGCCGCTTCCATTTGATCCCTGTTTCGGTCACTCAACAGATCACACATTCCGCCGGAAGAACTTTCCTCATTTTCAAACCGCACATGAACCGCCTGACGATTTTCTATCACATCTGTTACGCCATCCACGGCCAGCACCTCCTGCCGAAGCGCTTCATTCAAAGGATTTCCTTTTGACATCACCTCATATTCTGTTTTTTCAGAATGGATATAGATTTTATAATCCCCATCCGGGAAATACTGTCTTGCGATCCGCTCCGGCGAACGAACCAAAAGAATAGAAGCTGTCACCAAAAGGATCACCCCGCCCAGACTCAGGGAAGCCACGATACTGATCGTCTTTTTGCGGTCACGCCTGAAATTTGCAATTCCCATGGAGAGGGGATTTAACCGCATATTCTTCTTATGTGTGTGGGCCTTTCCGCTCTGATTGCCGGTAAAGCGGACTGCTTCAATCGGGGAGATACTGGCGGCAATCTTTACCGGTCTGCGGATCGCAATGGATACCATAAACCAGCCAAGCAGTGCAGTCAAAACAATCGCGGCTGCATAAAATAGCAGATTAAACCCACGGGGAAACAGTGCAAACCCGGCTGCACATCCCAGCAAAATACCGATACCAATGCCAGCCCATCCTAAGAAACGGCCTTCTTTTTTGACAATACGGCGGATCTGTTTTGGCGTTGTGCCGATGGTCCGCAGTTGTCCATAGCTTTGGATTTTATCATTGATAGAAATTCGGAAGATACTTTGTATCACAACATACCCTCCGATGATGACCAGAACTGCAATTCCGGCAACCAGCGCCAGCATACTGACATTCACAGGCTGCTTATAGAACTTCATATAGCTGAGGTTCATGATCGGCATTTCCAGCTGATATTCCTTGGCAATCTCCCTGCTGCGGGCAGTCAGCTCTGTTTCATCCATTTGCTGCTCATTCTTAAAATGCACATAGGCTCGATAATCAGCGGGGTCATAGCCGCTCCATCCTTTCAGGGCTTCTTTGGAAAGAAGGATGGAAGATCCATTTACCTCTTTTTCCTTATAGCCTTCCATAATGCCAGTCACCGTGTATTCTCCGTGAAAGCTCTCGCTGCTTAGCATAACCTTTTCGCCAATCCCGGCGTCTGCAGCATAGTTGGAAAGGAAATAACGGCTCACCACCACCTCATCCTCCTTTTGGGGCAGTCGGCCTTCCAGCAGCTTCATCTGGTCACGGGCAATATACATCGTTTCCTCATCACAATAGATATAGGAGGCATTGTATCCCTGCTCCGCAGGTTCCACAGCCAGCATATAATACTCTCCTACCCTTGAGAAGTCATCCAGCCCCTTCAGGGTGGACACATCTTCCTCAGTAATCCTGGTATAGACCGCCTCATAAGTATCCTCCACATGATTTTTCTCTATCTGCCGGGTAGACAAAGCCATCACAATCGAAAAACAGATCAGACAGGATGCCAGCGCAACGGCGATCACCACCATCAAATTCCGGCGTTTTTCGCTTTTCAAACTTTTTCTTGCCAGTTTCCTGACAATATTTCCTGTATCATTTTCAAATGGTACTGTCATTTTGATCATCTCCTTTAAGTCTTATATTTCTGCTGTCAGCAAAGCGGCGGCTTCACATCGGAAGCCGCCGCCTCTGGTTAGTCCATGGTCTTGATCCGCTCTACAAGGGAAAGCCGTTTAGAGTAACGGACAGCAACCACAGAGAAGATTCCGGTCACGACCAAAAGTGCCAGAACAAAAACAACCGTTTCCATCAAAGGGAATTGATAGGACAGTTCCCCGAAAATATTAAAACTGCTGATCACATAGTCAAAGATCCAGCCCAGTATCCCGCCAATGCCAACCGACAAAAATACCGTAACCCCTGCGTACCACAGGCATTCTGCAATCAGCATACGGGAAACCTGCTTTCCGGTCATTCCCACAGACTGCAAAATCCCAAGCTCCTGCTGCCTTGCCAGCAGATTGGTCATCAGGGTGTTGACCAGATTTACCATGGAGAACACAAACAGGAACGCCAGCAGCAGATAAACACCGCGGGTCATCATCTTTAGCTGCGATTCCAGGGATGCCGCATGGTCTGCTCTGGAAAAGACCGTCAGCACCGGATTTTCCAGCAGGCTGAAAATAGATGCCCTGAGCGCATCCGAGTCCTCCGATGTATGGACATTCCAAACAGCCTCTCTGTTCTCAATGTCCGGGTAGAGCTGATCGGCCAGTTCTTCTGTAAGGGTAAACAGGCCCCATGCGCCGGTGCCTGATGTCACTGACGGTTTCGCAATCCCCATGACCGTTACTTCTATGGCCTTACCGTCCATGGATTCAAAGGTCAGTACATCCCCGACAGCAGGCGTATAGCCATAAAACATACTTAAAAGATGATCTTCCGAATCAGTCACGACCACACCGTTGTTCGCGGCAAGCTCCTCATAATCTGCGCTGCCCTGTTCCAGATTTTCCTCCGGCAGCCACTGTTCCATCTGCTCTCTGTCAAACACAGGGAACTTTAATGCAACACTTTCCTGAGGGAGTTTCACCGTTACGGATGTCACTTCATGGCTGGTGATAGATTCCACACCATCTATGGCAAGAAGCTCCTGACGAAGTTCTTCTGTCAATGGATTTTCCCGCGCGATGGCAGGCAATCCTTCCGCGCCTCCCGAATCCATCCAGCTGACCTCATAGTTACAGTGATCTCCCATGGCTTCTATCGCCATCTTTTCGGGACTGATGGAGTTGAGTACCGTAGCGGCTGTTACCAGAAACACACCCGTCAATCCCAGAGATACCAGAGTGATGACCGTCTTTTTCCTGCTCCGCCTAAAGTTCATCTGTGCCATGGAGAACGGCGTAATGCGGTGGTTTTTCTGATCTTTGCGGTCTGTTGCCGTTTCATAACCACTGGAGCGGACCGCTTCGATTGGGGATACCCTCGCCGCCATTCGGACAGGCGCATGAATGGACAGAAATACCGTCAGGGCGCAGGCTGCTGCGGTCGCAGCCAGATAGGGCAGATTGCCCATCCAGCTCCAATGTGCCGGGAAAATAGCAAACCCGATAGACCCTCCAACCAAAAGCCCCAGCGGGATACCACAAAGAGATAACAGCAATCCCTCCCGCCGCACGATCCGCCGGATCTGTTTTGGTGTTGTGCCAATCACTTTCAGGCGTCCATATTCCCGCATTTTGCCCTTTACGGAAATGAAAAAGATACTGTAAATGACCACGGCACAGGCAACCAGCAAAAGGATTGCCACGGGAATGTAATATTTCATCACGCCGGACTTAAAGCCCTGCATATCGAAATAGTTGGAACTGTAAAAAATCTGATCCTCTGAGACATCGTTGGCAGAAAGGAATGCTGCAATATCCGCCTTGAGCTGCTCCAGCTCCATACTATCAGCACCAGTATAACGAAGCCGAAATTCAAACAGCGGCTCTCCCTGCGCCATCTCCTCCACAAATGCTTCAGATACATAAAGCTGGAACATACGGGAGTCATTCTCCACATCCATGATACCGCTGACGGTATAGGTCTGCTTTCCGTTTCCAAGATTCACTTCTATGGTCTGCCCGACTTCTGCGGGGATTTCAAAATAATCAAGAAATGCCCGTTCTACCAGAATTTCATTGGCAGCCTGCGGAAGTGTCCCAGTAAAGGAAGGCTTCTTACCCAATTCCATCCAGTTGGCATCCGCATACTCCACAGTCAGAACGCTGTCACCATAGCGGGCAGAACCGTAATTCTGGGAAAGGCCCCAGCGTTCCACTTCCGGGCAGTCTTTCAGTCTTTCAATCGTATCATGGTCACAATTCACCACAACCGCCTGATACTGTCCCCGAATGTCCGCCTCCAGTTTTCTGTCACTTCCCGCTCCTGCACAAAAAATCGCTGCCATCAAAGCGGCTGCCAGAGCAATCGTTACGATCACAAACAGGTTGCGCCGCTTATCTGTCTGAATACTTCGTGACGCCAATTTTTTAATAACCGGCCCTGTATCATTTTCAAAAGGCAATGTCATGTCTGCCACCTCCTTTATCCAACGATTTTGCCATCCTCAATCCGCACGATACGGTCTGCAAGCTGGGCAATGGCATCATTATGTGTGATCATTACCAGCGTCTGGTTAAATTCACGACTCGTTCTCTGCAAAAGCCCCAGCACATCGGCGCTGGTCCTGCTGTCCAGGTTTCCGGTGGGTTCATCGGCAAGGACGATAGCGGGCTTTGACACCAGAGCGCGGGCGATAGCCACACGCTGCTGCTGGCCACCGGAGAGGTTGTTTGGCATATTCTTCAGCTTATCCTCCAGTCCCAGCATGGACACCACATCCGCCATGAATTTCTGATCCACCGTATCCCCATCCAGCTCCACCGGCAGGACGATGTTCTCATGGACATTTAGGATCGGCACCAGATTGTAGTTCTGGAAGATAAAGCCGATATTGCGGCGGCGGAAGATGGTAAGCTGCTCATCGTTCATCTTCGCCAGCTCCTTATCCCGCACCATCACGCTGCCGGAGGTGGGTGTGTCCAGACCGCCCATCATGTGAAGCAGGGTGGACTTACCGGAACCGGAAGTGCCGACCACCGCCACAAATTCGCCTTCCTCCACAGAGAAGTTCACGCCATCCAGGGCGCGGGTAATGTTCGGCTCTGTGCCGTAGTATTTTTTCAAATCCGTTGTCTGCAAAATTTTCATAACAGTTACCTGCCTTTCTTAATTTGTTGCATATAGAGTAAAGGAGAAATGTTGCAGAATTGTCCTAAACGCTATAAAAATCCATGGTGAATTGCTTCAATTTTAGGACAATTCATTTTTCAACTTCGCAAAGGGAACCCTCTGGTGTCGCTTCCCCGTCAATGAAAGTAATCTGATGAATAGCGGTAATATTCTCGTTATATTCTTGCCCCTGACTTTCCAGATAGGCTTTGATTTCTGCCGGATCTGTAATGTCGTTTGCGGTATAATCGGTAAATGTAACCTGATGAACAGCCATAATATCGGCAGTATATTCACCGCCTTGCTGCTCAATGTAACTTTGAACTTCAACGGGGTCAGTAATATCTGTAATGGTATATCCTCCGTTAACAGTGTTCTCTTTGTTTTCTTGTGCCAGTACTTCATTGTGGCTCTCTGCTACATGACAAGCTGTACATGGTATCAATAGCATCGCAGCAGCTATAAATGAAATCACCATCGTTTTTTTCATGGTCTTTGCCTCCTATTTGGGGTGAGGACATAATTGTAAATCATGAATGTCCGCGAAATGTTACAATGCTCGGACATTTCAAAAATTCTTATGACAATTCCCGTATTTGATCTACCAGAGATTGTTTTTTTATCTGCCGAATTGCGAAACACGAGAAAAGCATTTGGACAGCAAGCATCAGTATAAAATAACTGAACATTTCAACTGTCGGAAAATGATAGCTTACTTTTCCAAAAATACTCATTGCACTAAAGACGGTGCAGAGAAGATACCCGATAAGAGTTCCGCATGATATGGAAAGAAGCAACACCCCTAATGTATAGAACAGGCCCTCTATCAATAACATTTTTGAAAGCTGTTTACTGCTCAAACCAACTGCTTGCAAAACACCCAATTCTCGCTTCCGTGTCAAGATGTTTGTTATCAGTGTGTTTAGCAGATTGATAATGCCAAAAACCCCAATAAACATAATAAAAATGTAGACTGGCATACGATAGTTCAATAGTTTTTCGTTGTATGCCTCTACCCAATCATTCAAGGTACTAACATAGAGGCTGGAAGTCGGTGGAATTATCTTTTGTATTTCATCTTTTGCGGCTGCCCATTTACTGTCATCTGTATCTACAATAAATTGATAATTGAGGTTATCAATAGGAACGATCTTTGACAGCATTTCTAAAGGAATAAATAGCGTATCATATCCGCCATACGGGATATTCGCATCCACAATTCCCATTACTTTTACTTCCAATGTTTGTCCGCCAACTTCAATCAGAAGTTCGTCCCCAATCGCGGCATCCCACCCAAAAGTTTCTTTCCACTGTGGGCCATTTTCAATAATAATGCCATTATTATTAAGTAGTTCCTGCAAATCCGCTGTACCATCAATCAAATATTGTTCAAGCAATTTTTGAGAGCTTGGCGTATATGCGTCTGAAACAATCGGTTCAATATCTCCCGTTGGCATACGAACATTCAAAACGGTGCCTTGGTATTCTTTTATTTCTTCCACACCATCTATGTCCAAAATGGATTCTCTAAAATCTTCTGTAAGCAGATTCGATTTTTGGAGTTCTGAATATTGTTCGCTGTTATGTGCCTGCGGCCCGTAATCGCCTAATTCAAGGCGAATTTCTCCGTAAGGAAAACTCCTACGCGCCATCGCTAAGGGATCAATGGAATTAAAATATGCAGAGCTTGCCATCAGCAAAATTCCACATACCCCTAACGACAGGATCGTTAAAGCGGTTTTCTTTCTGTTCCTCGCAAAATTAAGGAACGCTAAATTTTTCGCGGATAGAGAACGATGTAACACTTTTGTACTGTTTGACATTACATCATTATTGCCCGCCATATAACGGACTGCTTCAATAGGCGTAACATGAGCAGCAATTTTGGCTGGCTTAATTACAGCAATCATAACGCATAGATACACAAACAGAGCTGTGACAGCGGCAATTACAAATACCATTAAAGTGTTCCAGCCTTGCGGGACAAGGACATATCCCGCTATTGCACCGGCTAATATTCCAATCGGAATAGCAATTCTGGAAAGATGAAATCCCTCTCTAAAAACGATTCTTTTCATCTGTTTTCCAGTTGCCCCTATTGTCCGCAGTTTTCCATATTCTTTTGTTTTTCTGGCTATGGACACATAGAACAGACTGTAAATAACAAGGGTACACGCCAAAGCGATAATAAGACTGATAAATGCTATTACAGTGATATATTGACTGCTTCTCTGTTCAATGAGAGAAAAATAATATGTTGAAAACTGCATTTGCTCCGGCTGTATTTCCAATTCTCTGCACAATGTTGATAATTCAGCTTGTATAGCAGCCTTAGACCAACCATCAGATTCATTCAAACGGATATAAGCGGAGTATGCCGGTTCGCTGATCTTGTTTTCAATATAGGACTGCGACACGAATACGGAATAATTTGAATTTTCGACAGGCAAAATACCACATAAGGTATAATCTTTTTCTCCATCTCCCAGATTTAACGATATAGTATCGCCTATGGATTTGGACAATCCAGCTCTATCAAGAAACGCCTTTGTGATAGCAATTTCATTTGTAGATTTGGGCAATTTTCCCTCTAAATCAGGATATTTTGCTAATTTCATTAGTATTTCATCTATTGAACGAACGGTTAATTTGTAGTCCCCATAAGATACTAAACCCAATAAATGACTTACCCCCACTTGAACCCTATCGTCATTTACTAATTTCGTAATGGTATCATTATCGACTTCATTGATAATTGCTTGATAACGCCCAGCCGCATCATTTAATGATTTTCGCTGAGAAGCAAAAAAATACAAGGTCGTTGTCATTATCAAGCAGGTAGCTAAGGCAATCGTAATGATAATGAGGATGTTTCGACTTTTATCTGCTTTTAAGTTTCGTTTTGCCAACTTCTTTACAATGATACGGGTATCATTTTCAAATGGTAACGTCATAGCCATTCACTCCTTTCGCTGTTATCCTAACCCCCAAATGTTGCAGAAATATCCCAAAGGCTCAACAGTTTTAGGGTGAATTGCTTCAATTTTAGGACAATTCATTTTCGTGTGTCTTTTTTATAAAGCCGGATAGATATAAGCAAAACCATTGCTAACTGAATTACAACAAAAAACAGCGTCAGCCAAACGCTCTCATAATAAGAAATATCTGTCCAGAAGATCACCAGATCTACCAGAGCCACCACACCAGCCGACCATCTGATTTTTCTTGGAAAGAAGTGCCGGAGCAGCAGAACAACAACGACCGGCGGGATCAGCAAGCAAGCTGCATTGATGAGTAATGTCTTTGTGATTTCCATAAGGCCACCTCCAATTTCATGATGTTGCTGTCAGCATAAATCCCAAATGTTGCAGAATTGTCCTAAAATCCATTGTCCTCTAAAAATTTTTCAAAAAAGGCAGCCTGCCAAAACAGACTGCCTCAGAATTATTTTATGGGCAGGAACACGGAAAAAGTTGATCCTTCCCCAACTTTAGACTCGACGGTAATATAGCCGCCCTGCATGGTAATGATCTCACGGGCAAGGTATAAGCCGATTCCGACCCCATCTATATCATGCACCGCTTCATCCCGATAGAAGCGTTTGAAGATCGTGCCCTGAGAATGTTCCGGGATGCCTCTGCCTGTATCCGTCACATCTATCCTCAAATACATTTCCCAATCCCGTACCCTCACCTGGATGCTGCCACCGGCAGAGGTGTACTTTACCGCATTATCCAGAATGTTAAACAATGCTTCGGAAGTCCAGCGGCTGTCATGGGATATTGTCAAATCAGATGGGCAGTCCACCGACAGGCTGATCTCTTTTTGTTCCATCGGAGCCAAAACACCATTGATGGCGCTCACCAGCGTATCCCCGATCACAGCATCTTGTTTCTCCAGCGTAATGACACCCGTTTCCAGACGGGAAGTTTTCACCATTCCCTGAATGAGAAAATCCAGTTTATCCAGCTGTGTGCCTGTGGCCTGCAAAAACTCCTTGCGCTTTTCTTCTGTCAATGGCCTTGTCAGCATCGTATCGTTGATTAGCTTCAAATTTGCGATGGGGGTTTTGGTCTGGTGGGAAATATCCGATACCAGGGATTGCAGTTCTTCCTTTTCTCCCTCTGCCATGTGTCTGGTTTTCTGCATCACATTATAGAGTCGTTCCAGACGATGGCTGATCCGAGACAGCAGTGTTTCCGCTTCATAGTCTACCTGGGGCCGGTCTGTACTGTCCATCATGTGATCCAATGTCTGGCACAAACCATCGGTGAACAGAGAAAGTTTCTTTTGAAAATAGTGCAGAAAAACCATGCCCCAAATATAAAACGCAACTGTAAAAATAATGCAGCAAATGACAACACGCACATCTTTCGTCAACAGGAAAAAAATCAACAGCAGCAATGCGGCAGTGAGCAGAGTCCCCGCCACAATTTTTCTCAAAAATGCCCTGACAGATAAATTTTGCAGCTTCATCGAGGCTCACCGCCAATCCACTGATAGCCCATTCCATAAGCTGTCTTAATATATTTCCGCTCATCTGTTTCGATTTTTTTGCGGATACGGCTGATGATCGTCGTCAGCGTATGCTCATCCACAAAGTCCCCATCAATGTCCCACAGCTTCTCTAAAATCTGCCGCTTGGTCAGAATAATCCGGGGGTTCTTTACGAACAGGAACAGGGTGCGGTATTCCTTCGGTGTAAAGTCCAGGGATTCTCCGGCAAGGGACGCACTTTGTTCGGAGAAGTCGATTTTCAAAAAGCCATCATCAAACAGATCATGCCGAGGTGTCCGCAGTTCCAGATTTGCAAAAACCGCCGCTACTTTTTTGCAAAGCACCGTCACAGAAAATGGTTTGGTCACATAATCCGCACCGCCGACTTCATATCCCTTGAGCATATCGCTCTCCTTATCATTGGCTGTGATAAAGATGATATAGGTATGCTGACCGCGATTCCGGATTTCTTCACACAGATCCAGTCCGCTGCCATCGGGCAGGTTAATGTCCAATAGTGCCACATCAAATTCATTTTCGCGCAGCTTTCTTACCGCGCTGTCAAAATTAAAAACAGAAATGACCTCATATCCATCAGAGGTCAGATTATATGCCAAGGTCCGGTTCAAAAGCTGATCGTCCTCTACAATTAGAATCTTCTTCAAGACCTTCACTTCCTTCCTTATTTTTCAGCTATACTAATAAGATAAACACCAAATGTTACAGAAATGTCCTAATCAGATATTTTTCTTTTTAATTATAGGATAGCCTACTTTTCAGCACAAGGGCAAAAATGCGAATACATACAATAGTTTCAATGTTATGTTGTACAACAAAACGCCGCCGCAAACGATACGATTGCGGCGGTGCTGACTATGTATAAAATCTTTTTGTAGTTACATGGGTATGGTGCAGTTGAATTAAAAAAACCTCTATTCTGCTATACCCTGCGGAACTTCAAATTTGTATCCGCTCCCCAGAACAGTACGAATATAACCCGCTTTCGGCATATCCGGAGTCAGTTTTCTGCGGATCTGACCAATGACGCTGGCAACAGCCGTTCCACAGTTTTCGCTATCTCCCCCCCCCCACACTTCTTCATAGATCTGCCCAGCAGAAAATACCCAGGATGGATGGTTTGCCAAGTATACCAATGTCGCAAATTCCCGATGGGTCATAGAAATCAACTCACCATTTCGATGTACCGTTCTCTCCTTCAGGCGGAGTTCCAATCCCGGAAAAACAAGAATATTACACGGATGGGATGACACAGTATGGTCAAATCCTGGCTCGGCCGCAATAATCTCCATAATTCTGCTAAGTATGTATTCTTCATGGTCTGTTACCGACAGTACAAAGATTTTTCCCATATATCCCTCCACTTTAACATATAGAACCTGCAATGACTTATTTTTTCTATTGTCTTTGTCTGAATACTATTCTACCATCCCTTTTTTCTAACTATTTTTTTCTTCTTAGCAACAGTCAATATCCTAGCGTCTTTCTTTTTATTTGCAAGAATAATTACAGAAATCAAGAATGTCAAAACCATTATGATAAAGGCAGGGAAAATGTGATAAGTATAACCATATTCCGCGCCACAAGTAGGGTCTACTAAAATCATGCTTGCTTTAATCGGATAATAATTTAACAGTGTTCCTTCAAAAGTCCCGAAATATCCATACACAAAAGCTAGCGCAACCCCACCCAAAAAATTGTTTGCCGAACAACAAAATAGCAAAATAATCGGCAAGACTGAAATATAGATTCCTATATTCGCCCCAGTAACACGAATAAACATATTGAGCAGATTGCCAAAATGCACTCCTGGAAATCCAGCAATAACATTGATTACTAATGTTAGCACGCATCCTATAAGGCTAAAGCAGATTGTCAACAACAATAGGACAAGTAGTTTTCCAGAAAGTAACTGTTTATATGGAATAGGAATTGTTGATATATTCTTCATCGTATCGTCTGTATATTCCCTTGTTATAATATAACCTGCTATCAATGCAATGATAATTGGAAAAAACAAGGTACAGTTACTAATCATAACCTGTTGCATAAAATAGTCAAACGTCCATGTCTGTCCACCGTTGGCTGTGGAATAAAACAGTGACAGTAACGGAGAAAGTGTTGCCATAATAATTCCGGCTTTTATTACGGAATATCGCTTTAATTTTAAAAATTCGGTTTTTATAATATTTCTCATATCTTTTACCTCGTCCATTTTTTGTAGAAGCGAATGATCAGCCACAAAGAAAGTATAACTGTAATTGCCATAATAAAAATTGTATGGCAAGTGGTTGGTACAATCGCATAGGCTTCCGGCAAAAGATTGTCTTTTTGCAAATGATCCATCATTAAGCCGCTTGTCCAGTTCATAACACATATAACTGGGAAAGAATTTAAGAAAGCAATTTTTGCAGCACTTATAGATGTTCCAACTGTCCCTAGTATGCCCCAGTTAAAAATAGAATAAAAAAACGCAAGCAGGATAGAAAGCAAAAAACTTTTGTTAAAACAAATAATTAAAAATACAATCGGCAAAGAAGCTGCTACGATAAGAACTCCAAAAATAAGGCTCATAAATATCTTATAAGTCATACCATAAACCATTCCTACATGAAACAGTTTACAAAACAACGCAACAGATAATGTGCTTGTCAGACAAAACGCAACGCTAAAAATAAAGAGCATAGAAATTTTTGCCATAATGAGTTGTGTATTTGTAACAGGAATTGTTCTAAGGTTTTTGGAAGTATCGCAATCTCTTTCTATAAAAAACAAAATAGCGGCAATGATACCAATTAGACATGGAAGCAAAAAAACCAATCCATATCCCAACATCATTGTATAAACATAATCAAATCGGGTTTGAAGATAATGTTCCGTTGTATCTGCACCTGTTCCCGCCTTTGCCATATATGCCAAAATCAACGGAAAAAATAACGATAATGACATCAGTGCGTATAATAATCTTTTCCGCTTTAATTTCCAAAATTCGCATTTAATCAGTTTAAGCAATTCCTTCGCCCCCTGTCACACGCTTGAAGTAATCTTCAAGACTTTCTTCACAGGTATGTGCTTCTGATACCTCCAATCCGTTTTCTACAAAAGCAGTTACAATTTTCCCCACAGGCAACTCCATATTGTGTAGACGCAGATTGTGGTCGTCTTGTATGGAAAAATGGGTTTCGTGGAAATTGCGTTCCAAAATTCTTGCCGCCTGTGCAGTATCAGAGAGCGTAAACCGGATATGCTTACTGCTTTTTTGCTCCAACTCAGCAAGGCTTTCTTCTTCCAGCAATGCACCGTGGTCGATAATTCCAATATCGTCAGCCAGCAAGGAAATTTCTGAAAGAATGTGACTGGAAATCAGAATCGTTTTTCCTCTTGCGTCGCAAAGCTCCCGAATAAAGGAGCGTACCTCTGCAATACCGATGGGATCAAGACCGTTGATCGGCTCATCCAAAATCAAAAGTTCCGGATCGTGCATAACAGCAAGGGCGATGGCAAGCCGCTGTTTCATACCAAGGGAATACTGGGAAAAGAGCTTTTTATCTTTGTAGGGCAGTCCTACCAGATCCAGAGCGTCTTTGACGGCATGATTGTTTGGTACACCCCGCAAGGTGGCAAAGATACGCAGGTTTTCTGTGCCGGTCAGATTGGGATAAAAGCCTGGGGACTCAATCAGGCTGCCGATACGGGGCAGCAATTTCTTTTCATTCCCCTGCAAAGGCTTTCCCCAGATTTTGACCTCCCCGGAAGTCGGATTTGTTAAGCCCAACAGCATCTTCATGGTAGTAGTTTTTCCGGCTCCGTTTCTCCCCAGCAGACCATAAATTCTCCCACGCTTCACATGGATATTCAAGTCAGCCACACTCTTTTGTGAGCCGTATTGCTTCGTCAGATTTTTTGTTTCAATGATGTAATTTGTATCCATATTCAAAACCTCCTGTTCTGTAAGGTATTCTATCACGCCAACCTTGCATTAACCTTGCCGCAACCTTGCATTAACCTTGCAATTTGAAATCCGGCAAAATGACAAAGGCTCCCGCCATAAAGACGGGAACCCGCTTAAATCTCCGAAGGAAAAAGCAAAGCAAATTCAGTTCCTTTTCCCGGTACACTTTCAACTGTTATGCTTCCACCCATCTTTTCTACAAGCTGATGGACAATAGAAAGACCAAGACCGCTGCCTTTTTCAGACCGACCCTTATCACACTTATAAAGCCGTTCAAATATGTGTTTCAAATCTTCTTTCTCAATCCCCACTCCATTATCCGCCAGCAGCAGCTCTATGTTGTTTTCCTTCTTCGATAGGGCAAATTTAATTTTGTCCGCATGGCTGTGAGCGATTACATTTTGAATGAGATTATTGATAATCCTCATATAGCTGTCCGTATCCAATCTTACCCGGATAGGCTGTTCGGGAATATCAATGTCATAATCGACTTGCTTATCTTCAAAAATCGGTATCCAGTCGATCAGGATATTTCTTGTCAACTCTGCGGCTTCAACGCTCTGGATTTCCAAAGCAAACTCGTCGGAATTTAACTTGAACCAGTCAAAGAGTACATCAATATATTCTTTCAAATCATGGGCTTTCCGTCGGGCGGTTTCAATATAATCATCCCGGTCTTTTCCTGTGACCAGTCCTTTGTGTGCAGCGTCAAGATACCCAATCAGAGTGGTAAGGGGCGTTCGCACATCATGGGAAAGGCTCGTCATAAGCTGGCGGTTGGTTTCCTCTGTCTGCCGTACAGTTGAAAGTCTGCTTTCATAGGACACAACGATCTCATTGATTTCATAGGCAAGAGGTGCTGTCAGTTCATTTGTTGCAGACAGAATACGCCGGTTGCCATTTCCGTTTTTCACATCAACCAGCACATCGGTCATTTCTGCGATTTGCTTTTTTACGCGCCGAACGAGAACGATGGAAGTCAGCACAGCTACAACAGCAATCACAATAGACAAGAAAACGATGATTTCCATACCAGCTACACCTCCTTATTAAAGCGGTAGCCAATCCCTTTAACCGTTTGGATATACTTTGGACTGGAAGGATTGACTTCTAATTTTTTACGAAGCCGACTGATAATCGCCATAATGTTACTGTCATCATAGAAATATTCTTCGCCCCATACTTCCTCATAAATCTGCTGTTTGGTCAAAATTTTCCCTTGATGCTTTGCACAGTACAGGAGCAGATCAAATTCCTTTGGTGGAAGTTCAAAAGTGCCGTTTTCCGTCGTAACAGAACGATTTTCAAGGTCAATCTGCAATCCATCAAAATCCAATTTTTGCATGGCTCCGGCTTGCTGATTAAAGCGGGTGTAGCGGCGAATAAGGGACGCAATACGGGCAATCAGTTCATCCATGTCAAACGGCTTTGTCAGATAATCGTCCGCTCCGGCCCGTAAGCCCCGCACTTTAGAAGCGCTGTCATTTTTGGATGTGAACATCAAAATCGGCAAGCTGTTCTCTTTGCGGATTTCTTCCAGCGTTTCAAAGCCATCTATACCGGGCATCATCACATCCAGCACCACAAGCTGGTATTCCTGCTCTTTTAATTTCTGCAAACCCTCTTTTCCGGTATTACAAAAATCGGCTTCTATATGTTCCGATTGCACACTGCGTTTAATCAAAGCACACAGTTCTCTGTCATCATCTATAATTAAAATTTTATTCATGGCTCAGCTCCTTCCCTTGTTTTGTCCGGCCATCAATCGGCTTCTCTGCAGTTTTGGGGATCAGCCAAACACCGGCCATTTTCACAGCGCCGTGGATACGCCCACCCGCACAATAATAATTTACCCTGCGAGGTGTCACGCCCCACTGTTCGGCGGCATCTTTTAGTGTCATATAGTCCATTTTGCACCTCCATAGGACATATTATAGTTCCTTATCTCGAATAATACAAGCTGACTATTGTGATTATGCTTACATAAAGAGCCGCAGATCATCTCTGACCTGCGGCTCCGTTCTCCTATTAACCTGTTAAGTATGTATCCCGTATTTCGCCGTTTGGATGTTCTCTTCGCCATGCAGGATTACCCCGCCGCAGGTCTTGGCACCCTGTACCATGTAGCCCTCAAAAAAGAAGCTGTAAGGCAGGTAATCATCCGTCAGGACGATGCGTTCGTAGTTGTACCAATTAAAATGCTGATCCAGAAACTTTCCCAGCTTGTGCCGCAAGATAGGATTCCCCACTACGGCCTTGAGATTCTTCCTGCTGTGAAACTCCAGCTTTGGCCTGTTCTGTTCCGGAATGGACAGCAGCCGCCACCGTGTTCCATCGGCGACTTCTTCCTCACCTGCCGCATATGAGCGAAACGGCTCATATGGCAGCCTGACCCGCTCGGTATAACCGGAAACGTTGTCTCTGCCAGCATCCTTCAGCCATGTGAAGGAAAGCTCCAGCACTTTGGCACCGCCTACTGCATCACACAGCCGCAGTTCTGCATAGGAATGGATATCTTTGGTGATCAAATACTTTTTCTCCTCCAACCGCTGCAATTCCTTTTTCAAAATAATAAAGCGCTGCGGTGAGCAACCTTTTCTGGAACAGGTCTTGACGGAAATGCTATCTTGATTCACATAAACTGTTGCCATTGTCCTATTATTCATAATACACCTCATTTCTGCTATTTGCCTCTGCTTGATGCATGGCAGTCTGCATGACCAGGAAGGGGTGCTCTACATACTCCTCTTTTGCTGAGGTATATGCCGCTCCACCCAAAGAGTCCAGATACTGCCATCCGTTTTTGGATTTTGAGATGTACACATAGAACGGTGCAAGCACATACTCATCCCGTTCATAGCAGCCCAGATACCGTCTTGCAAGTACTGCCACAACACCCAGCTCTGCCGCTTTCTGTGTTGTCAGGGAAACTGCCAGTTTCATTACTTCCTCTTTTTCAATATCATTGAGTCCGAAAGTATAGATACTCTCCAGGAACAGCACAGGCTTCTCACTGGTGACAGGCTTTCCGATATCCATGTTCTCCTGCGACAGATCAGCAAAAGAAAAATCGACGGCAGGCGGTTTTTGAAATGCACCTTTTGTCAAGCGGAGACAGGCACGAGCCACCACCGCTTCATCCTTTTTCACAAGGACAATCTTCTTATTAGAGTCAAAGGCAGCTAACAGGCACTCCCTCTGGCTTCCAGTACGGTAAGACAAGCAGGTACTATGAGGAAGTTCACCAAGCCGCAGAGTGTGGTAAAAATCATCCACCTCTTCTGCCCAAAATGCACCTCGCGCCAACGAAAGATTTTTCTTCCAGAGGCTCTCCTGCATCTCGCTGACAGGGTAGCGAATCTCACGCTGCAGGTCACCAGCAAAATATTTGAGTTTATAGAACTGGCCCATCAATTCAGCCTGTACGATCCGTCGCAGCGCTTCAACAGCCAGCTCCTGCCCGTCCAGTTCCCCATAGAGAGCGCATACCATAGCCGCGCCGCCCTGCAGTAAAAATTCCGTGACAGTCTCCCGGTTCTGCTCCACAAAATCGTCCGAAAATGCCAGTTTTTCTTTTAGATCCAGCCAGTCTGCATCTGTTGTCAGAATATCTTTCCGCACCTGCTTCCAATCCGTCATTTCCAAAAGAGCCTTCATATTATTGAGGGCAAATACCACATCCGACTCTGTAGTGAAATCCGGTATGAATGCCTGCAGCTGCGTATAGTGTTGTAGCAGCCCCATGGCAATCCGCCGGGTCAGCCCACAGATATGTCCAAATGAACCCCGATACCATTCGCTAAACGGCCTTTCCAACAGACATTTTCCAAGCTGCTCCAACTCTGCATCTCCTGTATATTGGCTGACCAGATCCCGTTTTATCAGCTGCCGCAGTGTCAGCAAACGCTGATCTATGGAAAGAGGTGTCAGCATAGTGTATAACCGGACATAAACCTCTTTCTGATGCCAAAGCTGATACATTTCCTCAAAGGTGTACTGCTGCCCTTCTTCCAGAAGCGTAAAAAAGCTGTCGCTGCGGTTCACAGAATCGCTGGCTTTCAAATTCTTCAGCGTCAGGGAATTGATGTTACAGTGCTCACAAAAGCCCGGCTCAAACAATAGAGAGTATCGCCCCAAGGACAGGAACACTTCACTGTTCTGATTCACCAATTCCAAAAAATGCTTTTTTCTATGCTCCACCGCATAAATGAGAATTGAAAACTGGAATTGCCGGACAGCATTAAAATCCAGATGGAGCCTGCCGGCATACAGAGCATTCAGATAACTCAGTTGGTTGCATAAAATTTCTTCCCTCTGTTCCTTGCTCAAAGGATGTGGCTGGGAGATAAACCAGTTGAGGTCATATTGTCCGGCATGGTTGTCCAGCCAGAGGTCAAAAAAAGCAGACAAATCCTCTGCGTCATATTCAAATACAGCCAACAGCCGGCGGAATTTTCCTACATCGGTCATTTTCATCCACCGGAGAGCTTTCAGGCGTTCTACTGACAGAAACAGCCGCACACCATACCGATAAAGCAAGATGCAGACTCTCTGGAGCGGACGATTCTGTTCCAACAGTTCCAGAGCTTTCCGTTCATTTTGATGCCAGAAAAACAGATACGAACCAAGAAACGGCTGCCGCATCATATCCCGCTGGTGCTCCGTCAGCATGGAAAGTCCCTTCCACTCCGCAATGGGAAAAGTCTGCAGGTTATCCAATATGACCTGCTCCTCTTCTTCATACATCACAAAGGGAAAATAGTATTTCAGGTATTCAAACCTCAGGGAAGGCAACAGTTCCAATTTCATGACTGCCAGCACCTGCTCTTGGGAATACGCTGTCAGTCTCTCTCCATACCCGTCTGCCGACTCTAAGGCTGAAGCAATTTCTTCATCGCCAATCTCCTGCCTGCACAACGTACCATAGAGCGCTGCAAAGTCCGGCACCCGAACCAGTTCTTCCTGTATCCGCTTTGTCTTTCGGATGTGCAGCCGTTCCTGTAATTGAAGTGTCTCCACCTGTCCACATGCCTGCGCTATGGCATCCTCTGAAAAGCTGCCTGTAAGCGTCGGAAGCAATCCGTCATCTTTCATTCTGGTCAATAGGGTCAGATGTTTTAATGTATTTCTCATGCTGCTTCACCTCCGATCATTGTCAGTACCATATTCAAAATCTCATGCCTTGGCCGGGGTTCAGACTCTACCAGTTCACCACACAGCTCAAAAAAGGCGTGTGCATCTTTGGCATCCATTGTCTGCACACAACCGGCGGGCCATTCCACCAACTTATCAAATGCCATATCCAGTACCTCTTTCTTCTCATCCCTGTAATAATATCCCCCTATGAATTTCACAAGAGATTCGGCGCTGCCGTTATAAAGTTGCTGCAGCTTTTCCCGTTTCTGTATGGTCCGTTTTTCCTGCTCCAGTCGTTTTTCCTGCTCCTTTCTCTCAGCTTCGGCTCTGTGCTCATCCTCCAACTCTTCCTTGGAATAGAATGTTTCCTTCAGCCGGTTGATTTCATAGCCGTTATACTCCCTGTGGAGCAAAAACTGCCGCAACACCGCTGCCAGCGCTTTTTTATCATAAAGGCGTTGGATCTCCGGTGCTTTTAAGGCACTTAAAACGAAGTCCTCATATTTTTCCGGCTCAGTCTGGAAAACTGAACGCTCCACCCAGTCATAGAGCTGTCGATGCTGCTCTGCAGATAGGAATGGACGGCTGATGTATGTTTTATATTCCCTTCTGCTGTAATACCCCTCACTCCTGACAAAGCATTCGTGAAAGTAAAACCGCTTGCCAAATATCGTTTGAAGTTGGGAAAAAGTGTACTCAGCCAGTAGCCTCTCTACAAACCGGAAACACCTCCAACTTGAAATTCTCAGGGCATACTCCCGCAGCAGTTTCAGTTGTGGCGCATCTTCACCATCTTGCCGATGCTGCTTGAAAAACTCCCATAGATTGATTTCCTTCTTTTCCACCAGAAAGGCAAATGCCCGCCTACCGTTCGTATGCCAACTTCTGAAATATTCTCCATAGTCAGCTCCGGTCAGTTCCTGATATCTGGAAAGCCACTGTTTCAAAGGGATCGTCTGCCTGGAATGCAGCATCTGCAGGGTAAACAACTCCATGTAGTTATCCCGCTCCAGTTCCTTCGCCAGATTATCGTACTGAGGATCAAACACATCAAATCGGTACGGAAAATCCTTCTGTATCGTTTGATTCATCCATAACAGTGTTTTCGGTGCTGTGGGGTTCAAACCATATTGAACCGCTTCCCAGAGTCCCTGAAATCCTTCGTACTTGACCGTAAAGCTGTTATAGAACTGAAACAGCCAGCCAAGATACTCGTAAAATTCTTCCGAAAAATCCTTTGGAGCATTCAGAAGCATCCGCCCACACGCTGTTGCGATTTTCTCGGCAGTGATACTCTTGGAACTCAACCGGTCCGGCAGCCTGTCCGCCCATACAGCGAGAGAGTTTGCCAAAATGATTTCATCGCAGCGATACCCTGCTTTAGTCAAAACCGAAAATTCGCGGCTGTCGGGCTTCATATTCATATACGGCAGTTTCATCAGCGTGCGCAGCACCAGGTCGGCTTTCCCGCGGTACCTCTTTGCCTGCTCTGCATAGAACCGGATGAACCATTCCAGCACACCAAAATCATATACCAGTGAAAGTGTCAGATTTTGTGTGAATAGATGACTGAGTTGGGTATGCATCACCTCATAGCCGCGTTCCCTATCATCAAATAACGACAGTACAAACAGGGCTTCTTCCGTTCTCGTACACTCCCTTTCTGCCAGTTTCTCCAACAGGGCATGGCGCTGTGCCGCATCTGTTTCCAGAAGATACAGAGCGCCCTGCAGGTACACATCTTCTCCGGCAGACCGCCGCAATTTCTGGAGGAATGCTCCCCGCTGATTGCCCACAAACATATTGTCAGACTGGATCGCACAGGTATTTCCCAGCGCCAGGGCCAGAGCGCGGAGAACCCGGACATCATTGCCCAGTTTTTCCTCAAACCGCTCCAACACCTCGCCAGGATAACGCAGATGATATGGTTCAAAATAGCCGGACACATCCGTTTCCACCTGCCATATCTGCATCGCCCTTGTTTGTCGGTAAGTCCTTCTCGCCGTATCGTCCTGAGAAGTCTGTACTACCAATTCGGCAAAGGCATGGTAAAGCTCCAAATCAATAGCCCTCTGATATACCCGGTAAACCGGTATCCTGTCGATATGCATTAAAATCCCTCCTACTTGAAATCTTCCATAAAAGATATGGGGAGAGAGCCGCAACATGGCTCTCTCCCCATTGATCAACTGACAGCATACCGATAGTATGCTATATTTTCTTACTCAGCGCCGGCCATGCTGAAGAACTCCGCAGGTGACAGCACCGTAACGCCCAAATCCCTGGCCTTGGATAACTTGCTGCCGGCATTTTCGCCACAGACCAGATAATCCGTCTTCTTGGACACCGAGCTGCCGGCATGGGCGCCCAGTGATTCAATCAGGTCATTGATTCCGTCCCGGGTGTAGGGTTCCACCTTGCCGGTAACTACGATAGTCTTTCCCACAAAGGGATTATCCTGCTCCCTGTCTTCGCTGTGTTCTACCACAGCAGGCTTTTGAATATTCATCATAGTCTGTAACTCCTCCCAAATACAAAAATTATCTTCTACACAGAACCAGTCGTGGATATTGTTATGCAATGTCTCCCCGAAATCCGGAAGCTGCCGGAAATCATAGCCGCCATAGACCGCATCCCGAAACTCATCCAAATCATAGTGGAACACACGACCCAATACCTTGCTGGCAGTGTTGCCGATCATAGGAATATCCATAGAAATCAGATACCGCTCAAAGGTGGTGTTTCGGCTCTGTTGGATAGCGTCCCAAAGGCGCTGCCAGGACTTTTCACCAAACCCATCCATGCGGACGATTTCAGCCCGGTAACGATCCAGACGGTAAATATCCAGATAACTATGGATAAATCCCTGACCGATGAATTTTTCCAATGCAGCCTCCGACAGCCCTTCAATGTCCATTGCCTTCTGGCTGACAAAATGGACGAACTTTTTCAGCCGACGTGTCTCGCAGTCAGGGTTATCACAGTACAGCGTCTTGATGATGCGATCCTCGCCATTTTCGCCCTTTCCACTTGATTCATGGATGCGGGTAGGCTGTCCACAGCAGGGACAAACACGGGGAATCGTATCCACCATAGAGAAGCCGCCTCTGTCCAGATTTTCTTCCACGTGGGGAATGATCATGTTTCGTTTGCTTACCAGAATCCGATTTCCAGCCATCAGTTCCAGATCCTCAATAAAGGACAGGTTGTGCAGACTGGCCCTGCTGACCTCACAGCCATCGATTTCCACCGGCGTAAACACTGCTACCGGAGCAATCTCTCCAGTTCTGCCCGGCGTCCATTCGATGTACTGCAGCAGGCTCTCATGCAGGTCATCTTCAAACTTATAGGCCAGACCGTCCTTATAGTGATGTCCGGTGCGGCCGCAGCTCTGGGCATAGGCGATGTCGTTAAACGAAACCACGATACCGTCAATGGGGATATCTTTGTCAGTGGCATATTGCCGCAGCTGATAGATACCGGCTTCCACATTTTCCAGCGTCAGTTTCTGCTTTGTGACCAGATACTTACAGGGCTGGAACCCCAACGCGCGCAGTTCCCGTAGCTTATCTGATTTCCGGGTCAGGTGCGGAAAGCCCTCCAGCACACCAAACGGCATGAAAACCAGCCGACGCTCCTGGCATATCTTGGCATCCATCAGACGGATGGAACCGGCAGCCAGATTGCGGCCGTTTTTATAGGGCTTACCGCTGCTGTCCTGTAGGCTGGTCTTCAGTTCCTCAAAATCACTGGGTCTGATAAAGCCCTCGCCCGTCACAACCAGTCTCTCTTTGTAGGTGATGTGGGAAGGGATACCGCTGATGGCTCGGGTGTTATGGGTAATGATCTCCCCTTCGTCACCATCGCCACGGGTAGCCGCCTCCAGAAGTTCTCCATTCTCATAGGTCAGCTTTACAGTCAAGCCATCCAGTTTGAGCATCAGCATCACCTGCTGCTCACCCATGAAATTCAGAAGATCCATACTGCTCTTAGTCTTATCCAAAGACAGCAGCGGGATCTCATGTCTGGTTTTCTCCAGCCTGCTCACCGCAGGATAGCCTACTGTCTGGGTTGGCGAATTTGCCATTTGGATTCCCGTTTCCTGTTCCAGCTCTTTCAACTCGTCAAAGAGTCTGTCATAGACCTCATCTGACACACTGGGAGCGTTGCGGTTATAATACTCATCCCGATAACGGTTGAGCCGGTCATTCAAGTCTCTCTGCTTTTCAAAAATATTCCGTTCCATTATGCTGCCTCCTTTTCAAGTACCCGGAAGGACATAACCAGTTCTTCTTCCGTATGCTTCTGTTCACTGTCGAAAACACTGCAAACACCGTCTGCAAACTGCCAGTGGGCGGCTCTGCCCCACCAAAGGATCGGGCCGCGGCCGCCGTTGCCTCTGTTGGCAGACGCATCTGGCTGATTCGCTACGGTACTATAAAAGCCCTGCGTGTTTACCAGCGTAATGTTCCGTATCTGCCCAATACATTCCGGCCGACAGTGATCCAATATCTCCAACTGCGTCCCTTCCCGAAGTGTCCTGCGCAGCTGATTCAGGTTTTTGATCATGCAATTTTCTCCTTTCCCCGCCCCACAGGGCAATCCTGCTGTGCGGTATGCAGCCCATTTCTGCCGGCTGCATATCTGCCAAAATTCAATTCATGGACAATACGCTGAATGGCGTCATCATCGTCCCACGCTGCGTGAAGCGTATTCCGCTCTGGCCCGGCTCCCACATGGACACATACCTTTTCACTGCCAACCTGCAGCAGCACATCCTGTCGCCTGGCGCAAACCACTGCCAGATTTCCAATTTGTTTCATGCTCTGCTCCTTCCTTCTTCATCAATGACCGGACGCCCTCAAGGACGCCCGGCCATTCTCATTTTGTCACGCTGCAGCAGCCAATGCCGGAGACTGGATGCTATCCGTGTTTTCCATCAGGTCAGCCATCAGCACATCCGCCAAAAGCCTTCCTGCCAAATGGCCGGTATGAATGATGACCCGATCCTTCTTCAACTGGATAAACTCCTTCTCACGAAGAATCCTGCTTTCCGCAGCCAGCGCCTTGTCGCTTTCTGTCAGCCTGGCAGTAATCACCCGCTGCCACTTCTGCAGAAACTCGGTCGCCTGCTCAATGTCCTTCTTCTGCCGGTCATATTCCGTCCGTTTCTGCCGCACTGTTCCATCTGGCTCCACTTCCAGCGTGTAATAGGCATGGAAAGGATCAGCCGTTTTACGCAGAAACATCACAAAGCTTTCTCGCCGCTCAATCCGGTCCCAGTAGCGGTCACTGCTGCCTGCACAGTGATGGAGCGCACGCCCCTCGGTAATAATGTCCAGAATACCGTCTGGCACCACTACCATGTAATCCGCATCGGCGTACTCATATTTCGCTTTGATTTCCTGACAGATAGCATTAACATGGGGGAATTTCTCCTCCATCTCCTCGGCCTGCAGTTCAATATCCTTCTCCTGGCATTTGAGCACCAGATCATCGTGGCGCCGCCGCAGTTTTCTGGTGCGATATACGATCTCATCATATACATCCATGTGCAATTTCTTTGCCATGGAAAGATAATCCTCCCAGGTACGCAATACCTCATGGCTGTTTCTCCGGAAGGATGGCATCTGACGCCGTACATAGTTATAGACCTGCACCATGCTCATGCGGTCAGCAATGAACTGGACATCCCTGGGGCTAATGTTCTGCTGACACATCCACAAAAGGACATTATCTGGGATTTCCCTGTCGGTGCCCTTTTCATATTGCAGCCACCGCAGCAGATCACAGCCTCCATTATGGAGCCGAAGTCGCTGAAACCTCCTGCTGTCAAGGCCCAGAGCTTTAATCAGACTCCCGGCACTATGGTTTTTGATTAGTTCACTGACTGTTCCGCAGGAACTGAAACATTCCTTGGTAAGCTTCGGCAGGTTCACCTTGCTGATCTGCTCCATTTGCGGTATCCGTTCAAGCACTGCCAGATATTTTTCCGGGTCAACACTTTTCTGCTTCCGAATCCAGTTGACCAGCCCTGTGCATCGAAGTTCCTTCTGTTCCAGAGTTGGCAGCGTTTTTCCATAGACCCGTCCATCATGTGAACCAGACCAACTATAAGAACAGGGGCTTCCGGAAATCCAGCGCATATTTCGCTGTTTATACAGACCCCAATAGTAGGTTCTTGGTTTTCTTTCCCGGTCATAAATCGTGCGCCGGATTTCCTGACAATAAAGCTTGGAGTTTGGAAGGCTTTCTTTCCCATATGTCCGGTCAGCCTGAAATTCACGAACTACAAAACCGTCTTTGCATCGCTGGATTAGGTAGGCAAAATGTTTTTCTGTCTGCATATACCCCGCTCGTCCATAGGCTTTGAATACCACCGGATGTCGGCAGCAGCTACAGCGGCCTTGTTGATTGTGATGGGGATGCACCTTGATCGGCACTTCCTTTTCGCAGTAGGTACAGTAACCTGTTTTGGCGCCGCCCTTTTTGTAGTGGTAGTAAATGTAATTTTGCCGGATGGCAACCTTATCCACCCAGCGGTTCCAGTCCTTGGGAAGCTCCGGCACCTGTTCCATATCCTTATCCCATGGATCAGTTTCCCGCCGGTGCCGCTGTTCGAGCTGTTCCTCACGCACATTCCGCTGAAACTGCCGGATTGCCTCTACCGCTTTTTTATTGATGTTCAGATATGCCTGTATAGATGTCTCATCTTCCTCGCTGACCCAGTAGGCTTTGGTATACCAGTATCGGCGCTTCCAGTCCAATCTGTCCAGTTTGGCCTCACACCATTTCTGGTTCAGGCTATTATAAGTAATAAATTGCCGCTTTTCTTTATCCAGATACACTTCGTAAGCTGGGCTATTCCCGTCTATGCGAAGATGCTCTGGGAAAAAGAAAGCCACCTTCAATATCCCATCCTGCGTGATGCATCTCAGGTAAACATAATACTCACAAACCTCCTGAACATATCCGTAGGCGATTTTTTCTTTTCTTGGCAAGTCTGACGCCGCGATCTGCTTCATCTCATCCGTCGCTGTCAGCTTGGGAAGTGCCATCAGGGCTCTTTTTTTCATCTCAATTCACCGTCCTTCTTGTCAAATCCACGCCATACCACACATCCGGCAGTAATGTGACACCATCAATTTGTCCTACAGCAACCTGTACGATACTTTCCGAATCCGGCGCTTCCTTCGCAAAAGCAAGGATGTCTCCCAGTCTGCCGGTGGCAACGGGGTCTTTCCCCCGTACCACCGCATAACCGCAGTTCGCCATTGCCCGGTTGGCTGCCACATGGGAACTCCACACCCTGCGCGGGTGATCTACCATGTAGGCCAAACCATGTAAAAACAGCTCCTCTTTGGTTAGCCGCTTAATCACAGTCAACTCCGTACAGGCGATTTTGGAGTCATGCTCATCTTCATCGATGTCGCCGCCGGCGTTGACAATATAATATTCCGAATGCTCCAGGCTGGAATAATAGCTAAGGCAGTCGAGCGGATTTTCCGCACAGTGAAATCCATTTTCCCTGCAATTTGCTTTTTCAGTCGTATTGAGCCCCATCACAAACTGATAGCCACGGCATATCAGCCCGGGGCGAAAACCCTTATAAGCAATCATTCTGCATTTTTCCTCCTTTGCCGGCTCAGCCTGCCTTTGCCATCCCAAAATCCAGCAGCGACATCTGCCCATCCTGAGAAGGCTTTTTTTCCTCCTGCTTGGGTGCCGCCTTGGGTTCCGTCTTTTTCTTCTCTGCCGCCTTCTTGGGTTTGCTCTTTGCAGAGGACTTCCCAGCATACGGCTTGGGAACAAACTTCTCCTCATCCTCATGGTCTTCCTTGGCATCAGGGTCACGGAAATAATCTTCCGCCCACTGATAGCACATATCATCCGGCACATCGCAGCCATATGTCTGCTGTCCGGGACCAGGGCGGGTTCCGCTTGCTTTTAGTTCATCCTGCACATAATCCCATGCCTTTCGGTTGATGTACTGGAAACAGCGGATCATGTTCTTTTTCGGATGCATCGTCAGACGGGCAAACGCCGTATCTTCCATACAGAGCATCTGGATATGCTCGGACACACATTCCTTCATATTTCGCCGTGTCAGTTTTTCTACATCGGTACTCACCCTCTGGGTAGAGGCCGCGATTACTTCTTCATCACTCATCGCTTCCAGACGGGCGATTTGCTCCTGCTCCGCGGCTTTCTTCGCCTGCTGTTTGGCGTCAAATTCCGCTTTGCGCTGGGCTTCAGCCGCCTCATGCTCCGCACGCTTTTTTTCTTCATCTTCTGCGGCGGGCGGTTGTGCCGAATTCCCCTCCTCAGCAGACTTCTCTTCCCCAGCAGGCGCTACTTCATCCGCAGGTTCCTCCTCTGCATCAGCCAAAGCAGTCTCACCGGCAGAAACCGAAGCCGCCGATACTGGGACAGTGTCTGTACCTACAGGCGGCACAGGCAAAGATTCCATCTCCTCCAGCTCAAAGGCTTCATCATCCTCAAAGGCTGCAGACGAATCGAACATACTGTTTTGCTGCTCCATTGCTATTTCTGAAAAAACACCCATTGTAAAATCTCCTTTCGCAAAAAATGGCATGGAGTAGGCCGTTATGACCCTTTCCATGCCATTGTGTGTTGCTCACAGCACATATAAAAGTGTGCTGAAGCTGTCAAAACAGTAGCAGACCACGCCAGTATACTGCCTTGACCATTCCTTGATTTTGTCCTGCACCTCCTGCGCAGTCTTTTGATTGCTCATGTTCCAGGGTGGAGGTACCGTTACGGTAAAGTAGCCATTCTCCAGACAACTTCTGACATCTGCCGGAAGATTGGAGCACTGCTCATACAGTGCTGTAATCTGGCTTTTCTTCTTTTCTGCAATACGCATCTGACCCCTATCCCTTCATTCCTGTTTTTGAGCAGGCTCCGGAAGTCTTTTACACAAGAATGGGGAGAAGCGTACCGGCGCAAAATCCCGGCAGTCATTCACATAGAAGTATGTGCGTTTGCCTTGGCAGTCCAGTTCCACCACATCAGATGGAGCCAACGGACGGCCTCTGTAATCTTCCGGCAAATGCTCATTAAAGTCCAGGAACAGGCGCCCCAGCACTTCCATGTCATTCTGCCCCTTTGGGCAACAGACCTCTGCGCTCCATACCGTCTGATAGGCGGCAGCAGGCGGCTGTTCATATCCAGCCTTACGCAGTGCATCCAGTTGCTTGAACGCGAAAGGTACCGTCTGTGTCTCACCCAGGCAAAGCTGGTAAATGCAAAACCTCCGGAAAACTCTCTGGCTGTCCAGAAGATCCTTCAGCACCTGATTGCCCTGAGCAAGAAATATCTGATACTCTTCCTTTGTCAGCCCCAGATACTCTGTCAGGTCCAAATCTTTCTCCGCTCTGGTGTGCCAAAGCTCGACGCAGCCATCTATATAAGTAAAATCACACTTACCGCACAGATATTGCTGCTTAAAATTCATTCTCTGCACCTCCTTTTCCCTCTGTTCTTTCTCCCGAAGGGCAAGCTGCCAATCATCAAACCCTTTATAATTCGGATTCCAGGTCAGCCGACGACATGCCATTCCATTTTTTCGGGCCATCAGATAGATCTTAGATGCCCCATTAGAGGTCATTTGGTTACTGTACTTATCCATATCATGAGCCTCAATGATCTCCTCAGTGCCATTCTGTGCCAACAGTGCAAACAGCGTATCCAACTGGCTTGTGTTGTTTGCGCCGGCAATCGCCGCAAAAGTCCGGTTTGTCAGGCAGTGTGAGATGTCTGCTTTCAGCAATCCCTCAATGACATAGACCACCCGAGCAGATGGATTGCCGATAAAATGTACCGGGCTCCCGGATGTGACACCCATATTTTTGGACGAGGACGAAAACCAGATGTATTTGGCTCCTGACTTATCCGGTGGATCATCTTTTTGCTTGAGCGGACTATCCAAAAGTATCTGCAGGCCATGTATCATACCGTCGTATCCCACAGCTGGAATCAAAATCCCTGCGTTTTTTCGGTAGAAGTTCATGGTCCAGCGCCCGCTGTCATCCAGATAAAAGCCGGGCACCCCCTCCACCTTGCATCCCTGTTTCATCAGCCGCTCGGTAATGGAGCGGCAAAGGAAAGGGGGTGGAGTGCTCTTGAACCCAATCCGGTCGATCTGTTCATCCGACAGTCCCCGTTTTGGGGAGTGCAGATGGTTGCGGTGGGCAGGCTGAAGAGGCAGCATAGCGAGCAGCAGCGAAAGCGTTTGATGAATTTCCTGTCCGCTGGCCCGTTCTGCTTGCTGCACTGTTTTTAGTTCGCCCCTCCTCTCATATCCGGCAAGGTCGGTCTGAGTCCCCGAAACCGGGGACCCAGTGCCAGCCTGCTGGTTTCCTGCCATCTCATATCCAGAGTTCGGCCGTTCCCTGTGAAAATCGTTGCACAGGGCTTCTCCTATCTCCCAATACGCATCGGATGTAGTCGTATTGTTTAGCCGCGCATAAAGCGCAAGCATACCGCCATGCTCATCACAATAATTGCACCGCCAGACATTTTTGACGAAATTCACATTCATCTTGCCGCGGCGGTCACCACAAAACGGGCAATCCACATATACACTGTTTGCCTGTCGGCGTCTGATTCGTAGATGTAGAAGTTCCACTACATCCATAATACCGAACGGAAAATCTCCTGGATATGAGTCCATCTGTTCTCCCTCCCTTCTTGGCCCCATAGATGGGGCTGCTTATCATCCGGCTTTCTGTGCGGCCATACCATCGAGCATGATCTGCGCCGCAGCACGAACGATATTGTTGGTGCTCTTGTTGCCTGGGGTGAGGTAGAATTTCAGACTCACCGGACGCTCCTTGGCAACTGTTGCCATGGTCTTTCCTTTGCTCAGACCGCTATCCACCACCACATTCTGCGCTTCTTCAAAGGTCATTACCTTCAAGATGTCTTCTACCGGAGTGCTCTCCGTATAAGAAGGCGCCACAGGCTGATCGGGTGCTTCCTGTTGGACAACAGGCGCCACAGGCAGTTCTTCCGGTTCATCCGATTGGAATACGGAGGCGGCCGGCTGCTCAGACGCATCATCCTGTTTTGGACTGCTATCCAATGTAACCTCGCGGCTCGGTACCGGCAGCTCCATATTGGGAGCATTCTCCTCTACCTTGCCGGCAGGCAGTGTATCCATATTCTCCTTCTCTTCTGCAGCCATCTGCTGGACAGTGGGCTGTACCGGAGAAACCGGGGACTGTTCATTCTGAACCGGCTTTGCCGCAGGTTTCTGAATAGGCGCCGGACGAGCAGGCGCATTACGGCGCTCTACGGCGTTCTGAGGCGTTCTCTCCAGCTGGGCATGAACTTCCCCACCAGATTGCCGCAGCGCCGCTCCAGGGGCTTCTACGGGCCTCTGCGCCGCATTTGGCATCGGTTGCTGGATATGAGCTGTCCCGGAAAGCGGAATACTGCTTCCAAACACCTTGCCCGTACTGTCAACAGCAACATCGGCAAACTGCAGACCAAAACCGGCATCCGACAGCGCAGCACTCAATGCCTCATCCTGGGCAGCCTGCACATAGTCGGTACCTTCTTCCGCACTGTGCTGCGAGATGTAACTGCTAATGGGCTCTGCATCACTGCGGTCCAGATAGACTCTGGCCTCCATAATCGCAAGCTGTTCCGTGATCCGCAGGGTAGTCAGTTTCATGCGGCCCTGGGGGTGGCGCAGACGGAACCACAGTTTCTGATAAGGCAATTCCAACTGCAGCATTTCCTCATTTGTCTTTCTGGACACCTTATGGCGCAGAAATTTGAGCGGGTCAAAGCCCGGCACCTTGTTCAGTTCTGCCACTGCCGGAATTGTTTTGTACATCATAGGCATCGGATTACTTTTTTCGTTCATGTTGGAAACTCCTTTCTGACATAAAAATAGGAGACGCCAAGTGCTATTTCTGCATCTGACCTCTCTTTTTTAACTTGCGTTCTTCAATTGTTCTTCCAATGCAGCTGGAATGGGGATACCGGCTTTCTTTGCGTAGGCTTTGAAATACATCTGGATACGCATACCCAGCAGCGTATTTCGCTTTCCAATCTCATTACGATGGATTGCCATAAACAATACCTGTTTCTGCCCAATCAGCACCACCCGCTTTTTAGCGCGCGTGATTCCAGTGTAGAGCAGATTACGATACATCATGATAGTGTGCGCTTTGAGCAGCGGCATAATGACTGTTTCATACTCAGAGCCCATAGCCTTGTGGATCGTAGTAGCATAAGCCAGATCCACATTGCTCAAATCATCTACGCCATATTCCAGCGTCCTGCCAGCACCAAAATCCATGCCGATCTTTTTGCCCTGGTCAGTGTCCTTAATATACCGGATGAAACCCAAATCACCATTAGATACCTTTTCTGTGTTCTTGGTCTGCATGATGCGGTCATTGATCCGGAATATCTTGGGGCCAAACTTGATTTCCTCCTCCGCAGAGCGGAATGGGTTGACCAATTCACGAATGGTCTCATTCAGCTGTTCCGACGACGCGGCGCCTTCTGAACGGAAAGGTGAAAGAATCTGCACATTCTCAATGCCACTCTCCTGTATCTCCAAACAATACCGTTCTGTAATCTTTTCAGCGGTGTCTTCCTGACTATCACCAGACACGAAAACAAAGTCCGGTCCGTAAAACAGTTTGGTATTGCCCTCGTTGATAAATTTGGCATTATAGGCAATCAGACTATCCTTCGACTGACGGAAAATCTGATCCAGCACCGTTACTGGGACGATTTTGGTTTCGATGATTTCACGAAACACATTTCCGGCTCCTACGCTCGGAAGCTGATCTGGGTCGCCTACCAGCACGATTCTGGCATTTATCTTCATGCGTTCAAAAAATTTCTCAGCAAGCCACATATCCACCATGGAAAACTCATCCACAATGATTAAATCGGCCGACAGTGGCTCTGACTTTCTGTTCCGGCTACCCTCATCCTCTTCACTGGTCAGTCCCAGACCACTGTGTAATGTTCGGGCATCCTCAAAGCCGGTACTCTCCGACATCCTGCGGCTTGCCCGACCGGTAGGTGCCATAAGAGCAATTTTGCCATCAGGGTACAGCCGCCGGTAAACCTCAAGTATCGTCCGCAGCACTGTTGTTTTACCAGTACCAGGAGAACCCGTAATCACTGACAAGCCATGCCTAAATGCTGCATAGACCGCAGCCTCCTGCTGTGCAGACAAGCGCAGTCCCATTTCAACCTTGACCTGTTCCAGTACCGGCGCAATATGCTCTACTGGCATCTGGGCGACCAGACGCTGGGCGATCCGGCGCGCCGTTTCGTCCTCTTGGGCAAACACTCTGGGAAGATAGATATTATCCTTCACGGAAACGATTGCTCCATTCAGGATCATTTCCTGCATCATATCCCTGACTTCCTGCTGATGCAGGCGAAGCTCCGGTACAGGTATCTTCTCATTGAGCAGTTTCAGCGCTGATTTCTCCAGTTCTTCAGAACTGATGTACAGATGGCCTCGTTTACTCTTGCCCTCATCCAGCGCACAAAAGACAGCCCCTTTGATACGCATAGGGTCATGGAGATTGCCCCCGCTCTTTTGTACGATTGCATCTACCCGCCGAAATCCAAAGCCGGAGATCTGGCAAAGCTCAAATGGGCTCTTTTCCAAAATCTCTACGCTGGTCGGGCCGAAATATTGATATATTTTCAATGCCGTCTTGGGAGTAATCTTAAACGGTGCCAGCAAGGTCATAATTCCTTGGAGCATACGGTTTTCTGCATAAGAAGCTTTGATGTCCTCCAATTTATTTTCCGTAATGCCCCGGATCTCCAACAGCCGCTCCGGCTGGTGTTCCAGAATATCCAGTGTGTCCACACCGAACCGCTCCACAATGTCTGCGGCGGTTTTGGGACCAATCCCTTTGATAAGCCCGGAGGCAAGATAGCCCTCTACGCCGTTTTTTGTTCTGGGCACAATTTCACGCCACTGCTCCACCTGGAGCTGGACACCATACTTGCCTTTTGCCCATTCCCCATCCAGTTCCAACTCTACCGCATCTGTCCGTGGAATCTCATACCCCACAGCTGTAAAGCGGATCAAATGGTCTTTGTACCGCCTGTTTGACCTGGCCTCAGCTGGCACGCTCTGGTCTGCGGTTTTTACACTGACGATACAAAACTTATTGGCAGGATTATAAAAAATCGTCCCGTCGTAGGTACCAATACAATTCATCCTTTTTCACCTCACTAAGCGGCCTCCATAATCGAGGCTCTAACACTGAACCGTCTGGATTCGGATACTGTAACAAACTGTTCGTAAATATCCGGATGCTCCAGTTTCAACCGAAGCAGGTTATCCTTGTCGATGATGGACTTGCGAACAGGGGTATAGGTAACCGTATAGTTCACTCCCTCCTGCTCACAGACTGCAGTACAGCTGGTACCCATTTCCGCAATCAACAGCGCCTTCAGACGCTGAATATCCTTGTCGATTTCTTTGGAGTACACCTCTGCATTTTTCTTTTCATCCAGAAGCCGCAAATACTGCATGAGTTTTGCAGTCATATCCAGGTCGAGTGCAACGGCCGGGGCATTTTTATCTGCCGGGCCAAAGTGTTTGCGTGCGCTCTCAATAATCAAGGCCCCACTTTCTGTATAGGGCGGCGGCACATGGCGCTGCACATGGTTTTCCCAGAAATACTGCTCCAAAAAGACCATCTCAGCCTCATACTCGAAATCACGCTTGACCTCCCGGATAATAACTTCCTCCTCGTTGTTACCATACAGGCAGCAAAAGAAACATCGGTCAAGATCCGTTACTGCCATATAATGACGCCCCTGAGATTCATAGTAGACTGGAACAGTCTCCTTCCCATTCATCCACCAGTTATCTCTGGCATTATAGTTTGTGGTCTTGATCTCAAGGATCGCTGTGGTGCCATCCGGCAGTTCCACAAAGTAGTCCACATCAGCCAGCATCCAAGGATACTGTGGGTGCTGGAACATCTTTTTGATTTGGTAGACCCGATATCCGGTTTTCCGCTCGAATATCTTTGCTACCAGAGGCTCCAGCAAATGCCCCATTTCCATGGCAACCCAGTTGCCCTCATCATCTTCCACTGACGCTATGTTCAGTTTGTCGTAGTACAGATCCCTGGCTGTCCGGAATGGAGAAGTGCCAAAGATCGCCGATACATCGCTGCCGCCGATTCCACGGCGCCGGTAATCCAGCCAGTCTTCTTCTGAAATATCTGCCGTTTCTACCAGCACCAGCGGTTCATGCCGCTTTCGTTCAGCACTATTGCTGCCGGACATATCAAATCCCCCTTCGTGATCTTCGGGGCAAAATAACTGCCCTCGCCATTGGTGCAACATTTCGGGGCCGGAGCGAAGATACTGCCTGTCTCTTCATCTTCCAGTCCGTGGAATGTGCCGGCTTGACCCGCCGACCATTCTGCTTTCTTTTCTGCTTCACATTCATGTACATGACCTGCCTTTCTCAGTTTTGATTTATCCTTAAAGCCCTTTCAGGCTTACAGGCAATAAAAAAGCGAGAATGACAGACGGCATAAAGCCTGGCGCCCATAGTTGCCTATGAACCGATGTCATTCTCGCAATGGTGGGTAAATCCCATAAAATAAAAAAAGCCAGCAATATACCGGCCTGAAAAGGCGCAGTGATACTACTGACACAAGTACAAAATTAACAGCGTGTGCAATGCAGTCATTACTCCGCAACACAAGCCCTAAAGCCTGTGTACCCTGACGGGCAACGCACAAAAATCAATTACATTGCAATTCTAACACAATATATAGTGCTTGTCAATTCAAATATTCTATATATTGATTTTTGGATTTTCTTTAAATTTTCTTTCCTCTTTGCAGAAGTTCTTTCTTCCCTGCCTATTTATAGGATGTATCGGATCATTTGGTAATACCGGATGATCCCTACACTCTTTTAGTACCTTGACAAGTTCATAACCTCTATGGGGAGTTATACAGGAATTCTGGACAGTGTGCGATGACCACAGAAGCGCGCCCATAATCGAAGTGCTGCACAGCAGCAGCCTGAAATACACGGCAGAACCGTTCTGGCGTAGGAAATGGCCCCATTAGAGTTCTTTTGTTATTTCAATACCTCCTGACCTCAAGACCGTTTTCATTGTTTTTGTTGAAAACCTTCTTCTACAAATCGTAAGGGATCATTGTAATCGAAAAAAGGAGGACGATTATGGAGAAAAGAAAACCGAATGACCTACCGCCGGAGCAGTGCTTGGCTGTTGATACCGATACCCTTTGCAAACTGTTGTGCTGTGGAAGGCACACTGCAGTACAGATTGGGGATCTTGCCAATGCACGCATTACCATGAACACCCGTGTCCTATGGAGTGTCCAGCGTATCAAAGAATATCTTTATGATATTTCCGGCTAAATAACCATGCCAGTAAGGCGCACTACACTTTTATAATCAGGAGGTACCAGTAATGGCAAAAGTGAGAAAAGACAACAAAGGACGAAATCTTCGGCCTGGAGAAACACAACGGGCAGATGGCAGCTATATGTATGTCTACAAATTAGGCACTAAAAAGAAATATCTTTACGACTCCGATCTCGCAAGTCTTCGTGTCAAAGAAAAGCAGATCAACAAAGATAAGGATGATGGCATCCGTACTCAGGAAGCCATGAAGCTTACCCTGAATGATATGTTCAAGGTCTACATGAATAACAACATCAAACTGAAGCCCTCTACCAGAGCAAATTATCTTTACCTGTGGGACTTCTATGTGAAAGAAGAGCCTTTCGCTAACATGCCTCTGCCACAAATCCACAGAAGTGATATTCTCGCGTTTTATACCAAACTGCTGAAACACGGCTTTGCTATCAACTCACTGGAGAGCATCAACACCATTGTTCACCCTACGCTTGAAATGGCCGTGGACGACGATTACATCCGCAAAAATCCCAGCAAGGGCATTTACCGCAAGCTCAAGACGGATGGCAGCGCTCCAAAGCCTAAACGGCGGATCGCACTCACTAAAACGCAACAGCAGAATTTCCTGCGTTTTATTGCCAAGTCCCCTACATACAGCCATTGGCTCCCCATCATGACTGTGCTCCTTGGAACAGGAATGCGTGTAGCAGAATGTACCGGCATTACCAAAAGCGATATTAACTTGAGCGAAAACACAATCTCGGTCAACCACAACTTAATCTACCGGGTCATTGACGGAAAAGCCGGATTTCACATTACCACTCCCAAAACTGAGAGCGGTACACGAATTATCCCTATCCTCTATCCAGAGGTGGCCGAGCAGCTTCGCCTCCAGATTGAAACCATCGACGCATTGTATCCAGACGATCAACTGGTGTTAGGAGGAGTTCACGGTTTTGTTTTCCGCAACCGAACCGGCTCATTCATGAGCGCCCACAATATCAATCGGGCGATTGAGAGAATCAGCGTAACTTACAACATGGAGGAAATGGATCAGGCTGAACTGGAAGACCGTGAACCGGATCTGCTCCCTCATTTTAGTGTTCACAACTTGCGGCACACCTTCTGTACCCGGCTCTGCGAAAGCACCAACGATGTTAAATTCATTCAGCAAGTCATGGGGCATGCCGATTTCTCTACTACAATGGACATCTACACCCATATTACACAAGAGAATATGCAGGAGAAGGCAAAAAACATTAGTGTGAACATGAAGCTGATGTAAAAAGAAAGGCGAATCTGCATTTTATAAGCAGATCCGCCTTTCATATTGCTTCATCCGGTTTCGTAGGGTCTCGCGCAAAAGTTGTAGAAAAGTTGTAGTAACGCGATTTTTTGTAGTAAATGACCTCTTTAGTACAGCTTTGCTCCTGCCGGAATACTGTCATCCAGCATCAAAAGATTTAAGCCTTCCCGTCCGTCATACTCGTACACTGCGGAAATCAGCATACCCTCGGAATCAATACCCATCATCTTTCTCGGCGGCAGGTTTGTGATTGCCACACAGGTCTTACCAACCAGCTCTTCCGGCTCGTAATACTCGTGAATACCGCTTAAAATGGTGCGTTTCCGGTCTGTTCCGTCATTCAGTGTGAATTTCAGGAGCTTCTTGGACTTCGGCACTGCCTCACAGGCTTCGATCTTAACCACTCTGAAATCAGACTTGCTGAATGTCTCAAAGTCTACATCATCTGCAAACAACGGCTCGATTTTCACCTTGGAAAGATCAATCTGTACGCTTGGCGCGGACACGGTTGCATCCTCTGCAGAACCATTTACCGCTGCTTTTTCGGCTTTGTTTTCAGCCTTCTTTGGGTCCAGGGTCTTCATTGTCGGGAACAGAAGAACGTCTCTGATCGCCGGACTGTCAGTCAGCAGCATTACCAGACGGTCAATACCGTATCCGATACCACCTGTCGGCGGCATACCGATCTCCAGTGCATTCAGGAAATCTTCATCTGTATGCTGAGCCTCATCATCTCCAGCTTCTGCATTTGCATCCTGCTGTGCAAAACGCTCTCTCTGATCGATCGGGTCATTCAGCTCGGAATATGCGTTACACATCTCCCAGGTGTTGATAAACAGCTCAAAACGCTCTACCTTGTTCGGATCGGACGGCTTCTTCTTGGTCAGCGGGGAGATGGACAGCGGATGATCCATGATAAAGGTCGGCTGGATCAGCTCTTTCTCACAGTACTCCTCGAAGAACAGATTGATGATGTCACCCTTGGTATGACGCTCTTCATATTCGATATGGCGCTCGTCTGCCAGTCTCTTGGCTTCCTCATCTGTCTCGACAGCATCAAAGTCGATGCCTGCATATTTCTTGATCGCATCATTCATGGTCAGACGCTCGAACGGCTTTCCAAAATCGATCTCAATTCCGTTATAAGTAAATTTGGTGCTTCCGCATACTTTCTCTGCCAGATAACGGAACATACTCTCTGTCAGCTCCATCATGCCCTCGTAGTCCGTGTATGCCTGATACAGCTCCATCAGAGTGAACTCCGGATTATGACGGGTATCAACACCTTCATTACGATATACACGACCGATCTCGAAGACTCTCTCAAGTCCGCCAACGATCAGTCTCTTCAGATACAGCTCCAGAGAAATACGAAGCTTGACATCCTCATTCAGTGCATTGTAATGAGTCTCAAATGGACGGGCAGCGGCACCGCCTGCATTGGAAACCAGAGTCGGGGTCTCCACTTCCATGAAATCTCTGCCTGCCAGGAAGGTACGAATCTCTTTGATAATCTGAGAACGTTTGATAAAGGTGTTCTTTACATCTTCGTTCATGATCAGATCCACATATCTCTGACGATAACGCATATCTGTATCCGTAATTCCGTGATATTTCTCCGGAAGGATCTGTAAGCTCTTGCTTAACAGAGTCATCTTCTCTGCATGAACAGAGACCTCACCGGTCTTGGTACGGAATGCATATCCTTCCACGCCATAAATATCACCGATATCAGATTTCTTAAAATCTGCATAGGACTCTTCTCCGATGGCATCTCTTGCCACATATACCTGAATGGTTCCCTGCAGATCACGGATATTGCAGAAAGAAGCCTTTCCCATAACACGCTTGAACATCATACGTCCAGCGATAGATATATGGATCGGCTGAGCATCCATAATCGCTCTTCTCTCATTATAATCTGCATTCAGTGCTTCTTTTGCCTGTGCCTCATCCATCCCCTCTGTGTTCAGAGGAACTCTTCCTGCAAGGATCTTTGCCTCGTGAGCATTATATAATTCCTTAACTTCAGCGGAATGATGGGTCTGGTTATATTTTGTGATCTGGAACGGATCTTTTCCTGCTGCCTGAAGATCTGCCAGCTTTTCGCGGCGTACTTTCAGAAGCTGATTCAGATCCTGCTCCTGTCCCTTTTGTCCTGCCATTCTTATACTCCCTCTTAGTTTGCTCTGTGAATACTCAGTACTTTGTACTTGATCACGCCTGCCGGTGCCTCTACTTCTACGATATCTCCGACTTTTGCACCAATCAGTGCCTGTCCAAACGGAGACTCGTTGGAAATCTTATTCTGAAGGCTGCTTGCCTCGGAAGAACCAACCAGTTTATACTCTTCCTCTTCGTCATACTCTACGTCCAGTACACGTACCAGACAGCCAATACTGATCTTGTCAAGATCGATCTCCTCATCCAGAACAACCTCTGCATTCTTGAGGATCTTCTCGATCTGCTCAATACGAGCCTCAATATCACGCTGCTCGTCTTTTGCTGCATCATACTCAGCGTTCTCTGACAGATCTCCCTGCTCTCTTGCTTCTTTAATCTTCTGAGCGATCTCACGTCTCTGATTTACTTTCAGATCCTGTAATTCGTCCTCCAGTTTTTTTAATCCTTCATAGGTAAGAATATTTTTCTTCTCAGCCATGCTCTACACCTTCCAATCATACTACGGCAGACACTGCCTCTATTATCTCATTGAAACAACGTATTATACCCATATTTTGCTGAATCTGTCAAGCTGGTTTTCCCATAGATTCAGGTCTAAAACCAGATTTCCAGGCATTTTTTCAAGTTCTGTTTTGTCAAGCACAAGAAATGGAAGTCCATACATCTCCATGGCTTCTTCTTCCATCTCAGCAAATGCCTCCGCCCGGTCTGTAACCAGATACATCACCTGCGGATCTTTCATAAGGTTTCTCAGGATTCCTTTAATCCTCCATGCTGGTTCATCTTCTTTATCGATCAACGTCAGTTCCAGCTGTCGCCTTGGAATCTCACGCTGGCGTCTTATATAAAGTATGATCTCAGGGATCCGCGGCACATAATCAGCAAACTGCCACTGTCTGACCAACGATTCCGACTCCTGTGTTCTATCTGATTGCTCATCACTGGTACCATTCAGCAGTTTTGATATAAAATTTTTTATAAAATCCAACATCGCAGCATCACCTCTGATGCTACTATATGCTACAACTGTTCCAGCAATCCTGTTAATTCTTCAAGACTTGTGATCTCATTGACTCTTGCCCGTAATTTTGCGGAATGAGGATAGCCTGTGGTATACCATGCTACGTGCTTGCGCATTTCCCGCATGCCCGTGTAGACACCTTTTTCCTGCACCAGCAGCGCTGCATGCTTTAAGATCATCTGCTTTACTTCTTCCAGTGTCGGCTTTGCCTCGTGTTCTCCCGTCTCCATCCAATGCAGGATCTGATGGAAGATCCATGGATTTCCCTGGGCACCTCTGCCGATCATCACACCGTCACAGCCAGTCTCCCGCATGATTGCATCTGCGCTCTCTGCTGAAGTCACGTCACCGTTCCCGATCACAGGAATCTTCACCGCTTCTTTCACCTGACGGATAATATCCCAGTCCGCTTTTCCACTGTAATACTGCTCCCTGGTTCGTCCGTGGACTGCCACAGCAGCCGCACCGCTGGCTTCCGCGATTTTCGCAATCTCTACTGCATTTACATGGCTCTCGTCAAATCCCTTTCGGATCTTGACGGTCACCGGCTTTCTGATGGCACGGGCAGTCTTGGTGATGATCTCCTCCACCAGCTTTGGATTCTTCATAAGTGCAGAACCTTCACCGTTTCCAGTCACTTTCGGCACAGGACAGCCCATGTTAATATCCAGAATGGAAAATGGACGCTCCTCGATCCGCTTTGCCATCTCACTGATTACATCGGGATCTGACCCGAAGAGCTGCAGCGATACCGGAGGCTCTCTGTCATCAATTGCCATCAGTGCTTCCGTATTCTTATTGTTATATAAGATCGCCTTGGCACTGACCATCTCCATACACAGAAGTCCTGCCCCCTGTTCCTTGCACAACAGACGAAATGGCAGGTCGGTAACGCCTGCCATAGGTGCAAGAATCAGATTATTTTCCAGTTGTACATCTCCAATCTGCAGTTTCCGAATCATTCTACATCTTCTCCCAGGAAAAATACCTTGTAAAATAACTCCAGTGACTGCAGAAATTCTGCTTTTTCTTTCCGGATCTGACGGATCTTCAGCTCGCTTCCGATCTCGTCATAGAGCAGGTCTCCTTCATCCGCCGACGTCTCCAGCAAAAGCTTGCCGTCCTCATCGAACACCAGCGTCAGAATACCTCCCACATCCTCCGTAAACAGCACGCACATGATCTTCAGTTCATCCTGGACCTGTGACGGCAGACTCTTAAAATCTTCATTTAAATAATATTTCTGTTCATATGCACTGGCTCCGCACAGCACAACCTGATCCTGATACATTCATTCACCTCTGTTCATCATACATATCCATAAAATCCCCGGACAGATACTTCGCCCGCATAGACACTGACTTTCTCTCCGGTATCGTCTCTGACTACCATAAGCTCGCCATCCTGATTAATGCCTTCCGCTACGCCAGTGTACTCATGTCCCGGCTCCAACACGCGAATTTTCCGTCCACAGTTGACACAGATCTGATTATATTCCTCATAAAGTTCTGACAGATCTTCTGTCTTCTGGAAGATCTCATAGATGCGCTCCAATTCTTCCATAATTGCCGCAATCAGTGCCGCACGGCCGATCTGTTTTCCTGCCTCCAGACACAGAGACCCTGCAATCTCACGGATCTCCTCCGGGAATTCCTTCTGATTTACATTGATACCGATTCCTATGACTACATAATTGATGTAATCCACTTCTGTATTCATTTCTGTGAGAATTCCACACACCTTATGTCCGTTGACGACTACATCATTGGGCCACTTGATTCCTGCATCCAGTCCTGTCACCCGGCGAATTCCGCAGGTAACTGCCATGGCAGCCAGAAGTGTCATGCGGGATGCATGTTCCGGTCGGAATCTCGGACGCAGAAGCAATGTCATAGCAATATTACTGCCCTTAGGGGTAGACCAGCTCCTTCCCCGACGGCCTTTTCCTCCGGTCTGCTCATCCGCTACCACCAATGTTCCTGAAGGAGTTCCGTCTTCTGCGATCCGTTTTGCATAGTTATTAGTGGAATCAACACTTTCCAGATAAATGCAATTCTCAGCCATCCAGTTCGTATGCAGACGACTCCTGATCTCTTCTGCGGTAATCACATCTGGTGTAGTCATGATCCGGTATCCTCTGTTTTTCACTGCTTCTACTTCATAGCCTTCTTCTTTTAACTGCTGGATCACTTTCCAGACTGCTGTCCGTGACACATGAAACCGCTCGCACAACTGCTGTCCGGATACATATCCATCGGATTCTCTCAATATTTTCAATAATTCTGTTTTCATAAGATTCCTCCTGCCAGCAAGATTGAGCAGATTGTGGCTGTCCACATACAAGATGCCAGGATCAGTTCCACTGCCCCTGCGATCCGATTTCCCGATGTCCACTCCTTGACAACACCCAGGGAATACATCAGTCCTCCGGCACCGAATGCCAGTGTCACACACAAAGAATGATATTGTCTGTCCGATGCCGCCGTAAATGCCATGGCCACAATGAACAGGCAGATCCATATATTACATAACCGATAATGTTTCAGAAGAGACTTCATCGTTCCGTTACTCCCAAATCTCCTTATGCTCCCAGAGTAGCTGCCATGACAGCCTTAATGGTATGCATACGATTCTCTGCTTCATCAAACACAACAGACTGACTGGATTCAAATACTTCATCCGTAACTTCCATGGCATCAATGCCAAATTTCTTGCTGATCTCTTTTCCGATCTTGGTTCCCAGATCATGGAACGCCGGCAGACAATGCATAAATACAGCCTGCTCTCCTGCACATTCCATCACCTCACGGTTCACCTGATACGGATACAGATCTTTGATCCGCTCTGCCCATACTTCATCCGGCTCTCCCATGGATACCCATACATCGGTGTAGATCACATCTGCACCTTTGACTGCCTTCTCTAAATTTTCTTCCAGAGTGATCTTGGCTCCGGTCTCTTTTGCGATCTCCTGGCACTGTGCTACCAGCTCTTCTGACGGCCAGTATTTCTTCGGCGCACATGCAGTAAAGTCCATACCCATCTTCGCGCAGCCTACCATCCAGGAATTTCCCATATTATAACGGGCATCACCCATGTATACTACTTTTACCTTCAATGTTCCAAAATGCTCACGGATGGTCAGCATATCTGCCAGGATCTGTGTTGGATGAAACTCATTGGTCAAACCATTCCATACCGGAACTCCAGCATATTTTGCAAGTTCTTCCACAATATCCTGTCCATATCCACGATATTCAATTCCCTCATACATTCTTCCCAGAACGCGGGCCGTATCTGCTATACTCTCTTTTTTCCCGATCTGGGATCCGCTTGGGTCAAGATACGTAGTTCCCATTCCCAGATCATGGGCAGCCACCTCAAAAGAGCAACGAGTACGGGTACTGGTCTTCTCAAAGATCAGCGCTACATTTTTACCTCTCAATGTATCTACCAGAATACCATTTTTCTTCTTCTCTTTCAGCTCTGCTGCCAGGTCCAGCAGATACTCCATCTCCTCCGGTGTATAATCCAGTAATTTCAGAAAATTTCTTCCTTTTAAGTCCATGTGTTTGCCCTCCTGCCATTTTATCAGCAAACGGGCTGGCGCATCTAGCGTCAGCCCGAATGATATACGTTCCGTATTCTGCGGCTGTTATGCCTCTTTTGCGATCTCTGCCACAGATGTTACCACACCTGCCATCTTCTGAATATCAGACGGAATAATGATCTTGGTTGCCTGACCGTCAGCTGCCTTTGCAAATGCTTCCATTCCTTTCAGGCGAAGTACGGATTCATCCACTCCAACCTCTTTGAGGAAACGAAGACCATCTGCATTTGCCTGCTGCACTTTCAGAATAGCCTCTGCCTGACCTTCTGCCTCGCGGATCATCTTCTCCTTCTGTGCCTCTGCACGAAGGATAGCTGCCTGTTTCTCAGCCTCTGCATCCAGAATTGCAGATTCTTTCTTACCTTCTGCTACAAGAATGGTGGACTTCTTCTCACCTTCTGCACGAAGGATGGCTTCACGACGTTCACGCTCTGCCTTCATCTGCTTCTCCATAGCATCCTGGATAGCAGCCGGTGGAATGATGTTCTTAAGCTCCACACGTTTTACTTTGATTCCCCACGGGTCAGTTGCCACATCCAGAGATGCACGCATCTTGGTGTTGATAGTCTCGCGGGATGTAAGAGTCTGGTCAAGTTCCAGATCACCGATAATATTTCTAAGGGTCGTTGCTGTCAGATTCTCGATTGCCATGATCGGATTCTCAACACCGTATGCATAGAGCTTCGGATCCGTGATCTCGAAGAATACAACAGTGTCGATTCTCATGGTTACATTATCTTTTGTGATCACCGGCTGTGGGGCAAAATCCACAACCTGCTCTTTTAAGGTCACTTTTCTTGCCACACGGTCAATGATCGGCACTTTAAAGTGGATTCCCACTTTCCAGGTGCCATTGTAAGCACCAAGCCGCTCGATGACCAGCGCCGTAGTCTGCGGTACGATCTTCACACAGGATGCAAGGATCATCAGAATAATAAGTATCAAAATAGCCAGTACAATGAGCATTTAATTTTCCTCCTTTATCTCTTCCACGATTAGTTTCACGCCTTCGATTGAGCAGATCTTCACTTTTCTGCCTGCCGGAATGATCTTCAGGTCATCTGTGCTTCTGGCCATCCACTCGATGTCTGCAATGTTCACCTTGCCGGACTGTGCCAGATTGTCGATCTTCTCACTTACCACTACCGTCTTTCCTACCAGACTGTCTGCATTGGTGCTTACCTGATTGTTCTTCATGTAACGCACTGCCATGGGTCTGGTCAGTAACAGAAATGCCAAAGACAGAACAAGAAAAAGCATCCACTGAATCACAGGACCCGCTCCGAAGAATGTGGACAGAAAAGCCGCTGTGGCTCCGCCCGCAAACCATATGGTTGTCAGTCCCAGTGTCGCGATTTCAATCACAAGAAGTATAATGATCAATACCAGCCATCCAATAGCCGGATTCATGTTCAGCATAGTACCGCCCTCCATTCCTATGATTGTTACCATTATCTCATGAGCCCGGCTCATTCGATAATTTCGTCGCTCGTCAATCGCACAAGCACGTTGACTCGCTTGCACTCATTATACAATATTCCCTGATAATTGACAACCAAAACAAAAAGAAGCAGAAAATGGTCAGTTCCATCCTCTGCCTCTGTATATCCTTTTACCAGAATACATGATTTCCGATTGCGATTCCCTGCATACCGGAAGACACACTTCTGAAATGAGTTGCCGTTCCAACGGTGGTCTCACCATTGATAGCCGCCTGTGCTGCCTGCATACAGCTTGCCTTCGGACCACTGGCCAGAATCGCTGACACTTTTCCGGTAGCTGCCGGTCCAAACTGTCCCGGTGCCGAGATCACTCCCTGGATCGTATTCGGATAGGATCCGCTCCGTACCCGGTTCATGACCACTGCGCCAACACCTAGCTGTCCTTCGTATGGCTGGTTGCCACTCTCGGACTGGATCAGTGCTGCCAGAAGAGTTACTTCGTCAGTGCTTGCTGCAATAGCGCCCAGATTTTTGGTTCGCTTTGCCTTTTCTTCCTCTGCACGGCGCGCTGCCTCTTCGGCCTCGATCTGCTCCATGGTCTTAGCTTCGCCGTAATTGTAACTTACTTCCACATAATCTGCAGATACATAATCGATCTCTCCATCCGAGTAGATGACCTGCAGCCATCCATCTTCTTCCTCGCCAACCTCGATCTGCTCCCCATGTCCGATCAGATCGATCACCGGTGAATCAGTATTTGCCTCATCTCTCACCTTCAGGCCGTCCGCTGTCACAGTGGCAATCTTCTTTACATCTTCTTCTGCACGCTCTTCCGCGTCTTTTCCAAATGCCAGATATTCATCGCTGACCCATCCGTCCACATCTCCGGACTGGATTCTTGTCCATCCTTCCTGCTGCTCCAGGATCTCTCCGGCATCGCCTTTAAACATCTTACCAACTGCCGCAGAGTCGCTGCTTGCTTCCGCACGGATAGTAACAGAATCTTCTACGTTCGCCATTACTTTGCCGTACCACTCATTCTCCTCTGCCAGCAGCTGATCTATTTCCTCTGCTGATAACTGTTCCATCATGGAATTCCATGTATCCTTGCCTTCCTCTCCCAGACTTGCAAATCCTGTGAGACACATCCACAAAGATAATAAGACAAGCACGGACAACCCCTTTTTACACATAACATATCCTCCTGTATCTGTGCTGTTGCTATTATGTTATTCTAAATGTTACAGAAATATTACAATTATTACGAAGATTCTAACAGAAGATTTCATTTTTGTCAAATAAATCGAGTAGGAGGGAAAATTAAATAAATTTTCCCGACCTCTCACACCACCGTACGTACGGTTCCGTATACGGCGGT